>VBBG01000157.1 GCA_005882905.1 Candidatus Bathyarchaeota archaeon
GAATTGTACAAGCTTGCAGTGAGACGTGACCGGGACTTAGAAGACCCATACTATCTTGAAACGATTCGACAAACAGCACCTCCCATCGCGATCAGCCCGGGAAGTTTGGAGCGTGGGATGGACTTCGAGGGAGAAATTTCACGGCTGACATTCAAAGATGTCGGGGGCATGGACGACGTCAAGGAACAATTCCGGATCAACATCATTCTCCCGTTGAAGAACCCCAAGCTGTTCCAAAGCTATGGCAAGAGAATAGGAGGAGGAATCCTTCTGTTCGGTCCGCCAGGCTGCGGTAAGACGTACCTCTCCCGCGCTTTAGCGGGAGAATGCAACGCTACCTTCTACGGAGTAGGAATCCATGAAATCCTAGACAAGTTCCTCGGAGAGAGCGAGAAGCACATGCACAATCTCTTCGAAACGGCACGACGCAATGCTCCAGCTGTGATATTTCTTGACGAAATTGACTTGCTTGGGCATAAGCGGACGGACGACAGCTGGGGAAGAGCCCTACGAGGAGCAACGAATGTCTTGCTAAGCGAACTGGACGAAGTCGGTAAGCCTGACAAGCCTATTCTCGTCATCGGAGCAACGAACACGCCATGGAGCGTGGATACCGCTCTTAGGCGTCCAGGCAGATTCGACAGGATAATTTTCGTCCCTCCACCTGATCAAACTGCGCGGGAGGAAATTCTGAAACTCCATTTGCGCGAGAAGCCAATTGAAGACATCGACTATGCCAAGATCGCGTCCAAGCTCGACCAGTTCTCGGGAGCCGACATTCGAGACCTCGTCGATAGGGCTGTAGAACTCGCTATTCGACGAGCAATGCGTTCGGGCAAAACTGAGCCAGTAAGCAACCTCGACTTGTTAAGCATCTCTAAGGAGATGCGTCCGTCAACAATCGAATGGCTTGCGACCGCCAATGACTATGTCAGGTACAGCAATCAGAGTGGGCTGTATGATCGGGTGAAAGAGTACATCGACAAGAACACCTAATCAGCGATTCTCCTAAGACAAGAATTACCAATACGGTGGCATCAAACGCCGAATCGAGCGCGACCATGGTCTGCCGAAGGGTTCTGTTTCTCTCCGGAACCCCACGGTCGGGGCTGAGATCGCGCGACTACGTCACTTAACCTTGGCCTGCGGTTCTGCTACGACATCGGACCGGAAGAAGACACCGAGGGCGGCTTCAAGCACGGCGGCTGGCAGGCGCCTTTACTCGACGAGGAGTCGTTCAGCCTCATCACCAGGGACATCGGGCGAATGGACGCCCTGCTCCTGGGTCGCAAGACCTACGACATCTTCGCCGCGTACTGGCCCAGAGCCACGAGCGACAAGGAGATCGCGGACAAACTCAACAACGCACCCAAGTTCGTGGCCTCCCGCAGCCGCCGCAAGCTCGAATGGAACAATTCCAGTCTGATACAGGGAGATGTTTCCAGGGAGGTGGCCCGCATCAAGGAGAAGCACGGCGAAGTCCACGTGATCGGAAGCGGCAACCTCGTCCAGACCCTACTGCGGCACGACCTGGTCGACCGGTTCAACCTATGGGTCTACCCGCTCCTGCTCGGCACCGGCAAGAGACTCTTCGGTGAAGGGACCCTGCCCGCGGGTCTCCGCCTTACCAGCTCTCAGGCGTTCCCCAAAGGCGCGATTCACTTGGCGTACGAGCGCGCCGGGAAGCCCAAGCACGGCGACCTGTCCGTCGAGGCTCGGCGGACCACCTGGGACGAAACGGCTTCGGCTTTAGGAACAGAATCGGGGTTTAGGAACGCAGCCCCAGCGTGTCCAAGCCTAAAATACCTACTCTGGTTCACGATTTTCTCTGGAGTGTGATGAGCTGATGTCGCGGTTGGCGGCCACCCTTTTCATGTCGTTGGACGGAGTAGTAGAATCGCCGGAAAAATGGTCGTTTCCGTACTGGAACGACGAGATCGGGAAGTTCAAGCATGAGGAGACCTTCTCCTCGGACGCGCTCCTCCTGGGAAGGGTGACGTACGAGGGTTTCGCCGCCGCATGGCCCACTCGTAAGGACCCGGAGGGGTTCGCGGACCGGTTCAACAGCATGCCCAAGCACGTCGCCTCCAGGACCCTAAAGCAACTGGAATGGAACAACTCGCACCTGCTCAAGGGCGATATTGCCGCTGAGGTCTCGATGCTGAAACAGCTACCCGGCAAGGACATCGTCATCCACGGCTCTCCCGGCCTCATCAGGTCTTTGATGCCGCACGAACTCATCGACGAGTACCGGCTCCTGGTCTACCCTCTCATCTTGGGTCACGGAAAGCGCCTCTTCGATGAGACGAACCAAGCGAACCTGAAGCTTGTCGAGTCGAAAACGTTCGACACGGGGGTCGTTAAACTAGTCTATCACTGCGCGAGCAAGCCAGGCAAGCCAGCACCTGCGAGCGTCTCCAAGCAAAAGTAAAGGAACTTGGATTTCTCACCAGGCGAGAATCATCAAACCTACGCCGGCTTAAGCATAGCCGTTCAATTCATGTGTTGTATCGCTTCCTCTTGAACTAGGCATTTCGCTTACCCATACTCTCTTTAGATGAAGATGGTTTTCAGAAAGGAGCGAGAACATGACTTACAAAGCGTATATCGATAACATCAAACTTCAGACGGGCAAGACTCCAGAAGACTTTGTAGAACTCGCCAAAAAGAAGGGTTTCATGATAAATGGTAAAACTGTCGCCAAACACGGCGACATCCTCGCGTGGCTCAAGACAGAAATGGGCCTAGGTCACGGGCATGCAAATGCGATCATCCTGTACATGAAATCTCCTGAGATCGCCAAAAAGAAGCTACAGGAAGATACTAGGAAATCCAAAAGCAATCGAACTACTTAGCAAGAGAGCCGCTAGGAAGTGATTTGAAAACATAGTAGAAATTCGACCCCGCATCAGCTTCTTCGGCAAGTGGTGTTATCACCTCGGGCCATTCTTAGCCTCTGGTCTCATCCTGCTGCTCTAGCTCCAACTGATTCGCAATGCTGGACCTGTTCTGGGGACGTGTCTAAGAGAGGTCAGAAGAAGCAGTTTTGTCAGCCCCTACCATGATCCTGTGCGCAGAAGGCTTATTGGGACTCGGCCCGGGACCCGGGTCTCTTATAGCCCGGTGGTGTAGTGGACTAGCAAGGGTCGAGAATGACCTGGCCAATGATGGGCTTTGGACTCCAAAACCAGGAAGTGACCCATCGACGGGAGTTCGAATCTCCCCCGGGCTACCATAATCATAACCTTCTCCAAGCCTCTTTCGCGACGACCGACAAGTCCGCCTTTCAGAGCCTCAGGCAGTGCGAAGAGCCTCTTTCTAACCCAAAGGTCCCAACGGAAGCTAGGACAGTACCAATGCCATGAGGCTCCTCGGAATCCCAGCCGACAACCTACTCTGAAGCATTCTTTGGCTTCCAACACTTCAATAGTGGGTCAGCCTTGTGAACCGATCCAGTAGGACCCAGTGGCGTCCACATCTCCACCGCCGAGAAAGTAGACAATGAGTCCTGTCACCATTAGTGTGGCGAAACTAATGAACAATGCACGAAAAAGCCATGAGGGCAGGACTCCACCTAGGAAAACTAGGTCGACTGCAACAGGGATGAACAGAATAGTTCCCACAATAAGCAATCGTTGGCCAAGCGACACAAGGCGCGGATTCGTCTTCCTCCTCTTTCTCTTCCCCTTCTTGCCGGCTGGCTTCGCTCCCAGTTTCACACTCACTCTCGCGATTACGAAAGGGTTGACTCGTATTAATCATGGGAAACCTGATGCTGTTGCAACGTCCCCGCGGATTAGATACAGCCTTCTATGAGGTTCCACGCGATGGCTTTTCCCGTCGGGTCGATTATCCGTAGCTGGACTGTCAAAGGTGGTGGACTCAATAGGATGAAGAAGTCGTTGACGGCGTTGCTAGCGCTGAACACTCCTACGTTAGCCATGTCGTGGAACTGGAAATCGCCAGTGGTGTTGAGAGAATCAAGCCTGCCTTCACGGAATATTTCGCCGGCGCCAAGGTGGTCGTCTTCCTGGCGGTACTGCGCAAGCTCGTACCTGAGGTCCGAGATAGGAGCCTGCTCCAGCTTGCTTGAGTATCTATAAGTCGAGTACTGGGTGTGAAACACAAGCTCCCCACTACCTGAAGCGGTCCTGAGCTCTATTGGTGGTGCAGGAACCGAGCACGGACCCGCAGAAATGAAGCGGAACAGGGACATCGCGTAGATAGAGTAGACTACTCCGGCAGTCGCTATGCTGCCGAGGAGGATTACTACGGCGGCCAGAAGACGCCTCTTCATGAGACTGTCCTAGAAATTATCTGCATCGCTTCTATTGAAATTGGCGTAACTAACCGGCGTTTCGGAGGTTGTGCCACAGGCTTCAACCGCGATCGGGCCCGAGCGATGCAGTGGGAGAACATACACTAGTATCTATCATGACGAAAAGGCTGCGACGATGTCAAAGGACAACCTGCGACCGTCGTCCAGCATGACAATTCTGCCTACTGAGGCATCGATGCTGGATTGGTTTGGAGGCGGGAGAGGAGTCTGGAAATCCGCGGTATACATTCGTCCTCATGGCCTGTGGTTTCTCCCCGCTACTATGATTTCATCAGCTGAGCAACAGCAAATCAGCGGTGTGCCCAAGGGATACTTGGACCGTCTTGTCTCTTGACTTTGCTCCTCTTACGATTGAGATTCTCGATTTTGGGACCTTGAAGTGTTCGGCCAGAATCTCCGGAAGTCTTTTGTTCGCTCGGCCACCCACGGCCCTCTCGTCGACCCGGGCTTCAAAATAGTCCTCACTGATCTTGACCAGACGGGCCGGTTTCGCCTCCGCAGTCACGTAGACCCTGATTAGCATAC
>VBBG01000158.1 GCA_005882905.1 Candidatus Bathyarchaeota archaeon
GCACGGAGGGCTAAAGGTGGGGACGGACCTGAACTTCTACTACCTCCCGCTCTTCTGGTCTGGAGAGAGGATTCAAGAGTTCAGGGAAAAACCCAAAGTGCTGGCAGGGTTTGGAACTCTCCTCTCGAACACGTTCCAAGCGGAACTTCTGCGAGTCTTTCCGACGCTTAGTCTAGCTTCCAGTGTGGAGTTGGCGGAAGCAACTGGTCTTTTCTCCGCCGTTAGTCGAGAAGTGGCGAGGGCGCTTGGACTGGAACTTGCCAAACTGTCGGAGAGACATGGAATCAACTATGACGATGTTCTTGACCTGTGCAGGGACACTCGCGCTGCTCTTGCCGGACGTTCTGACCCGATTCCGGGAAGAGAGTCGATCGGGACAGGGATTGCGCTTTTGAGCTCGCATCAAAGGGACGGTCCGAGACTCGCACGTGCTGCTCACGCTGTAAACGTAGAGTATCAGACGCAGATTGTGGACATGGTGCGAAGAGCGTTGAGCCGCTGCGGATATCCCTTCAGGAGATCGAAGGTCGCCATTCTTGGAACCGATGGACTACTCAAAAAGTCTTGGTCTAAAGCTGAGTCGCCGCCAATAATCGAATCACTCCGCAAAAGAGGCGCACGAGTATCGTTGTACCCGGGCGAGGATGGATCACAACCCTGGGTACAGATGGTTGGAGAGCACGCCAAGGTGGAGAATAGTCTCCTCAGAGCCGTGGCCAAGGCTAACTGCACCGTTGTTGCGCTTCCAAAATCGTGTGCCTTGGAGCTTGATGCGGACCAGCTCGCGAGTGAGATGAATCGTCCGGGGGCGATATGTGATCTGACTAGAGTTCTGGAAGCTTCAAATGTTGAGAGGGCCGGCCTCTTCTATACGACAATAGGAAGAGGCACCCTCGACACATGAAACGAGTGGCCATTGGCGTTATAGGCACAGGTTTCTGGGGCGAGAATCAGGTCCGGGTCCTTCGTCAGAGCCGAATGGCTGACCTTGTAGCGATCTGCGACACGAACGAAAAACGAGCCAGAGAGATCGGGACAAAATACGCCGTCCCCTGGTATACCGATCTAGACAAATTTCTTCGAGTGTCCAGGCTAGAGGCTGTCACTGTTTGTACACCCACGCAGACTCATCTGAAGGTCGGTTTGTTAGCGATCGAATCGGGCAAGAACCTTCTCGTTGAGAAACCCATGACTGGTGAGGAGCGGGCCGCTGACAGACTCGTGAGTTCGGCGAGAAAGGCGGGAGTAAAGCTCCTCGTTGGATTCATCGAACGATTCAACCCTGGCGTGAGAGCCGTCAAGAAAATGTTGACGCAGAAAATAGTGGGTGACGTCATCATTGCGACCGGACGTCGCGTGGCCAGATGGCCCATAAGGATCGGAGACGTGGGTGTTGTCAAAGACACGGCAATCCATGACATCGACGCAATGCGCTACCTACTAGAGGAGGAGGTTTCCGCAGTCTTTGCGCAGACCGGCTCTTTGAGAAAACACTCTTACGAAGATTATGCTGAGATAATGCTGCGCTTTAAGGAAGGCACTACAGGATTCATCGATGCGAACTGGTTAACGCCCAGAAAGGTACGAACCTTGATCATTACAGGAAGCGATGCCACGATAAACCTCGACTATATCACCCAAGATATCACCCTTGAAGACTCAAAGAGGTTGGTCAAACCCTACACCCCGTGGGCAGAGCCTCTCCGACTTGAACTCGAGAACTTCGTGACGACGATAATCAACGACACAAAGGAGTCTCCCTCCGGGGATGATGCTCTTAGAGCGATACGCGTCTGTGACGCAGCTCTAAAGTCCGGCAAAACGAAAACTCTTTTGACGATGGCAAACTAAGAGCCAAATCGAGGTCCTCCCTTCCCATGCGAGAATTTCAGAGACGTGATCACTACGATTAGGAATGAATACTCCTTACGGTCAACCTTATCTCTCAAACTAACACACTCGCACCAAGGATTGCTATGAAGAGACGCCTGATGGAAATCCTAGCCTGCCCGATTGACAAACACTATCCCCTAGAACTTCATGTCTTCGAGGAAAAGGAGGAGATCACTGAAGGCTTACTCGTGTGCACCAAATGTGACAGATGGTATCCGATATCAGATGAAATTCCCCAAATGCTGCCCGACGATCTTAGGGAGGCCAAGGAGGACCTTGAGTGGCTCACAAGGTGGAAGGAGCATATCCCCCACAAAGTTTTGACTGATGGAAGACCATTCCATCTAAAACAGTGAGATTCAGGCCGCTTCCATCACTTGCACTTTTTAGGTCGTCAAAGTTCGGTTTTGATTCCCAGTTATCCCTGCTCTGCCTTACTGCTAGAGATGTGGACGCATAATTGAATCAGAAATCGAGAGCGTCTCGAACTGATTCGAAGGCGAGGATGGATATGCCGGAGCGTTCGCTTCCAGGACAATCGCGTGATTACACTGTTGCAGGGATTATGAATCATCCGCGTTTGTGGAAGAATCATCTCCCTTCTGAGCCAGGTTATCTGCCTTTGTCTGGACAATCGTAGCAACCGTCTCCCTCTGCAGAGTTAACGACGACTTCTCAGGCAAAATCCCCCCGGGTCTTAGAGCCAACACTAGAAGCAACAAAGAAGAGAATGCCAGATACTCAAGCCAGTTCACGTCGAATGGTAAAAATCCCTGGAATAGGAACTTAGCCTTGTCAACCGCTTTCAGAATGAAAGCGTACGTAAACGCCCCAAGAGCAACGCCTGAATTGTTTGCAGCCCCCCCTATGATAATTATCACCCAGAATGGAAAGGTCCAAGATTGTCTAGACCAGGTGTCCGGACCGACCGATTGTACGTAGAAAGTAAGAAGAGCGCCGGCCATTCCGCAGATAGCTGATGCGATTACAATTACACGCTTCCTAATTGCTACGTCATCTTTCCCGAGCGCTCTAGACGCCACTTCGTTGTCTCGGACCGCCCTGAGAGTTCTACCGAGAGGGGACCGCGCCACTCTCTCGAAGTACAAGTACACTAATACCGTGAAGAGACCGACAACTGCTAGAATAACCACATCCCTCGCACCTCGTCCCGTGTTTGCCCATCCAAAGAAATCTGGAACCTCAATCCCTATGACTCCACCTATCAGCGGTGGGTAACCGCGGAGGAGGATTTGGAAAAACTGTGCCGACGCAAGCAGCAACATGCCAAGGTAGTCTTCTCTCAATCTTATTGCGGGATAGGAAGCAAGGAAGCCCAAGACTGCTCCTACCCCCGCAGCTAGCGCGAGTCCCAACAGGAGCATCTCGATGGATAGAAAGAAGTTTGCCGCCAAAAGCGAATTGAGATTATTGATGATCAATGGAGCACGGTTGACATAATTACTCGTGTCCACGCCAAGGATGAAGCCGGACAAACGGCCGGATATTGAACCTGCAACAGCCGCACCTCCTGCCACAAACATAGCCTTGCCAAAGTTTGGAACGCCAGAGTACCCTGCCTCAAGGTTTAGCGTTAGGCTAACTGCGAGTAGAATGGAGTAGGCGATCGCGAGATCTACTGAGAACGTCACAATATCGGTGCCAAACAACACAAAAGAAGGAAC
>VBBG01000159.1 GCA_005882905.1 Candidatus Bathyarchaeota archaeon
AGAAAGGCGAATTCCTCTCTTTGCTGAACACAAAAGAGTACCCACGAGAGTTTCTCAAACAGATTCCAAAGGATAAAGAGACCACTCCGTGAGTGGAAAACGGCTAAGAAGGTCGCGACGGTCGCAGACAGTTTGAACGAGGAGGTGCTCGAATGTACTGCTTGAAGTGTGGGGCACAGCTACCAGATGACGCCGTTTTCTGCTCCAGGTGCGGAGCAAGCCAGTCCAGCCAGGCGAAGATGACTCAACAAAGCGGCGGTTACGCCAATCCTGTTCAAGTGCTTGCGCCTTCGACAGCGACATCTTTGAAGTGTCCTAGTTGTGGAGCGCCTATAGCTCCCAAGTTTGGGGAGATGATAATCACGTGCGAATACTGCGGAAGCAGTGTCACACTCGGAAGCTCCGGCTGGGCGAATATTCAGAAGCAGACGATGCTCCCGTTGAGAATCCAGAGCACTGACGACATATCTGCCCGAGTCAGATCGATGATGGATACAGGATTACTCCATAGGCACTTGCAAGAGTCGTCTAACCTAGAGGAGATGAACTTGTCAGTGGTTCCTTACTGGTTAGTAGCGGCCTCGGCAAGAACCTCGCTAATTGCGACGGACATGCTGGCCGAAGGCGCGACTGTCGCGACAACCGCGGCTCTGTTCGGAGTCATGGCCGGAATGGGCGGTGGGCGAAGGGGAGGGTTCGGCGGGCCCTTGCTAACTGGTGCGGTGCTCGGATCCATGATGGGAGGCGGCATAGGTGGGGGAGGCCAACGGAGGGCGATGCAGATGGATGATAATTACAACTTTCCAATAGTCGCGTTGAAAGCTCTGACTTCATACCAGCCCCACGACTACCAGTTCTCCCTCCAAGATAGAACCCTGTTTGACATATCACAATATCCTAAGGGCATCAAGGTCCTGAACGGCGATATCAGCGAGGACTCGGCAAGATACCAAGCGAAAACACTGGTTGATGAGCTTCAGTCACAAAAGGCGCACGCGAAATATCATATGATTCAGCAAATACAATCGTAAGTGGATGTCTCTGATACGGAATTATTGCTCGCTCCAGTCTGGTTTGTAAGGTACGATCACAAAGGCAACAAGACCGTCTTGGTCATTGACGGAAATTCTGGAAGCGCAATCAACAGCATCGGACTTTAGCATAGGGCTTGACCCTAGCCTACCGGGTTCTTCATCCGCCGGGGCCACGGCCATGAAGCAACTCTCAACAATTGTGACAAATGCCGAGTTCTCGATCCTTCGGATCTTCTAGTTGTGCTCCACATTTTCTACATCTCTTCCCCTCGTGGTTAGAGCGCAATCGATGGCCCGTATGATAGAAGTTAGGATACTGCACCATCGGATACCCAATACGAGTCGGGGTGAAGAGGACCCCACAAGGCACTGAAGGTGGCGGACACGGGCAAGTGCAAGCTCCCATGAGATTTCAAAGAGTGTTCTCGGCCTTTCCACGATAAGAGGATTAGATCGAGGGTAGACTCGACCCTCTAAGCCCGTTTGGAGAATGAAGTGCGGCCGCCGGGATTCGAACCCGGGTTCCCGGCTATCTCCTCATGAGGATGGGAAGCCGGTGTCATAGACCAGGCTGCCCGCCAGTTCTCCGAGACAAGCTAGTCCCAGGCGCTGACTCTGCTGGTGAGGTCCCTCGACAAGCAGAGTGGGCAACAGGTTGACACAGGAGGATTATGTTGACAGTTGCTGGAAGTTATCCGGTGCTTCGGATCGCGTTCCCTCGATCGGGACGGTATCACTCTCAATCTGAGGATATCCAGATGCCAATTCGAGTATCGTGACCAGCAATGCCTATTACCTGAATTAGACATGATACCCCGTCGGATCACTCACGCAGCTCACGGTAAAGCTAGCATTCATTCTTGGGTCATTTCTAATCCTGTTCCCTTTGCTGCTCCGAACAATTGATGCAGTCGATAACAGCCTGGCTTTCACGTTCATTGCTATTGGCTCACTGGTTGTGATAATTGCGGAGCTCAACAGAGTCCGTGTGGAAGAATTATCCCCATTCAACTGAATAGCGTAGCCTACGGAAGTTGCTCGTCAGCGGTGGCTTCCGGGTCAGACTTTGTCTTTCACTCTGCGAAGTCGGAGGCTTTTGGCGGCTCGAGGGAGAGTCCCTTGCGTTTCCTTATCCCTTCTACTACACTCTGAAGGAGCGATTGTGGGACCGGCGACCAGCGGGCGAATTCTAATCCCCAGAAGGCCCGGCCTTGTGTCTGGCTCCTCATCACTTCTGACAAGTCGAAGCTCTCTGCTGTTGGAATATCGCCTACGACTGAGACAAGGTTTCCTTTCTGGTCCACTGCGACGATCTTGCCTCGCTTCTGAGTAATCACGCTCGTGACCGCACCTAGGAAGTCGTTGGGAACCCGTGTAGTGATCTTCTGGACCGGCTCCAGTAGAGTTGGCTGGGCTTCGAGAAATCCTGTGAACATGGCTCTGCGTGTCATGGGCATTATCTGGGCGGGACCGCGGTGAACAGGATCCTCGTGCAGCGCGACATCAGTAATCTTGACCTTCAATCCTCTGATCTGCTCGTATGCGATCGGCCCCTCCTTCAAGCCCCACCGATATCCGGCGAGGATCATGTCTCGGACCTCTTGCATGTACTGCGCCCCTTTTGTCAGCCCGCAGCTGCTTGGCCATGTCTGCCTTGTCCATGTACTCGCTGATCTTGCCCGCCTTGATCAGCTCCATGACCTGCTCCTCAAGAGGCTCGACTTCGAGGTAGATCTTATTGTGCCGGTTGGGCGACTTGCCTTCGATAGGTCCGGCCTTTCCGCGGATTGCTTCACGGTAGATTACGATCGGCTTAGAGGTGACGATCTCCAGACCGGTCTTGGTGATGAGTGTATTTGCGATCTCCAGATGGAGTGTTCCCATGCCCGAGATGAGATACTCCCCCGTCTCCTCGTTAATGCTCGTGACGAGGTTAGGGTCCTCCAATGACAATTTCCTGAGAGTGTCGACGAGCTTCGGTAGGTCTCTGTTGAACTTGGGCTCGACAGCTATCGTCACGACTGGCTCGGTGACGTAGTGGACTGCTTCGAAAGGTATGACCTGCTTGACCGAAGCGATCGTCTCTCCTGCCTTCACGTTTTCGAGACCGAGTAGTGCTGGGATGTTTCCCGCGCTGAGCTTCCCAACGATTTCTCGCTGTGGACCCATGTAGATGGCCACCTGCTGGACTCGTCCTTGGGCGTGGGAGTTGATCAGGTAAACAGGCTCCCCGTCGGTGACGGTGCCTGAGAACAATCGTCCAGTGGCGACGACGCCGGCTTGTGGGTCCACCACGATATTGACGACCGACATTAGCACTGGGCCCTTGTCGTCGCATTTGATCATGGCTTGGCCGAACTCGCTTGTCGGGTCGCCATGCCATATCTTGGGGATCCTGTAGACCTGAGCCAAGTGGGGCGGAGGCATTACCTCTATGGCCATCCCGAGGATCGCTTCGTGGATCGGTGCGTTGGTCTTCAAGTCCTCAACCTTGTTGTTGAGATACGCGTCCACAACGTCGGTGAACTTGATCCCCTTCTTCCGAGCAACTTCGAAGTTGAATCCCCACCGGTCTTTCGCGCTACCCATTGCGACTGTGTTGCTGGCGAAGCTGACCTTCCACTTCTCCTTGAATTCGGGCTCCGCGTAGAGGTCAAGAAGTCCGTTGAAGTCTTTGATGATCCGCGCGATTCTCTCCTGGATCTGTTCGGGGCTCAGTTTCAACTCCTTGATCAAACGGTCAATCTTGTTGATGTAGAGAACCGGCCGGACCCGTTCCTCGAGTGCCTGGCGAGTCACGGTCTCGGTCTGGACCATGACCTCCTCGACAGAGTCAACGACTACTACGGCCCCGTCGATCGCTCGGAGCGATCGGGTTACCTTTCCCGAGAAATCAACGTGCCCCGGGGTATCAATGAGATTAATGACATAGGGTGTTCCTCCATGCTCGTAGTAGAGGCTGACATTTGCAGCCTTGATCGTCATCTGACGCTTCTGTTCCTCTTCCATGAAGTCCATAGCGAGCGCGGTCCCCGCGAGTGCCGGGGACAGCAATCCAGCGCCTGCGAGCAAGCTGTCAGTCATCGTCGTCTTGCCATGGTCTACGTGTGCGATGATGCCGATATTGCGGATCTGGTCTTTGTTGGAAACGATTTTGAGAATGTCCGCTGAGCTCTTGAATCGGGGCAACGGTTCTACCTATCTTCTTGAAGAGAACGGTCGAGTTCCCGGACTCTCTATTATTTGTTTCCCGGAACAGATCTAAGAACTAATACCGACCAGACACTTGTCTTCTGATGAAGGACAGGGGGTCGTAGTGTCAAGCTGTTGAAGGTGATTACTGGTTGGAAATAGATCACTGTATCTTCCCCGACGAACTTCTCTACGACGTAGGGAATAACACGTGGCTCAGAATCGACAGCGATAAGGAAGTGACCGTAGGTGTGACAAGCCTTCTCTCTGCAGTAGCTGGTAAGCTAATCAGAGTAAAGCTGAAGCCATCAGGAGCCACGATCAAGAGAGGGCAGAGTCTGGGAACTCTGGAGAGCGAAAGGTTTGTTGGCCCGGTCCCATCACCAGTATCCGGGGAGTTGGTTCAGACCAATCAGAGATCTGTTGATCTACCGAGAACAATCAACGATTCACCGTATGAACAGGGCTGGATCGCAAGGATAAAGCCCATGCAGTTTTTCACAGAGAAGATCCTACTGTCGAAGATCCAAGACGCCAAGGTTCCACTTACTGAGAAGATAGTCCAACTCCGGGTGCGATGTTTCAAAGCTTTTCCTGATCGCGAGATGTACGAGATCGGAACAGAATGCTCAGCCGTCCTTGTCCGGCTCAGCGAGGAACTGTCAGCAATGAGGATTGGAGAGGCGATTCACCTCGTCTCAGATGATCCAACCGCCTACGTTGAGATGATCGCCTGGACCGACAGAACGGGACAGAGCCTCGCCGACTGGAGGAAAGAGGGAGAGCTGTTCCATTTCATTGTGAAGAAAGTTCGGTAAAAAAAGGCCGCCGAGAAAAAGTGGCAGGGTATTCTAGGGATCTGGAGTGTTATGCTGGAATGGTCTGTGGTGTCGTCGGTGCTGGTTTCTCGATGGGATTTCGGACGAGATTACCCCATTCCGTCCAGGAGCCGTCGTAGTTGCGAACCTTCGGGTATCCTAGCAGGTACTTGAGTACGAACCATGTGAAGCTGGACCGTTCTCCGATTCTGCAGTATGCTATGACGTCCTTGTCGGCCGTGACTCCTTGGGCCTCGTAGAGTCTCTTGATCTCATCGTAGGGTTTGAAGACCCCGTCTGCGTTGACTGCCTGGCTCCAGGGTATGTTTACTGCTCCGGGAATGTGTCCGCCTCGCTGTGCGTGCTCTGTTGGATATTCAGGCGGAGCCAAGATTTCTCCAGTGTATTCTTTGGGGCTACGTACATCTACTAGCTTGACGCCGGGCTTGTTGTAGAGGTCGAGGGCCTGGCGTAGGTAGACGCGGATGCTCTCGTCAGGGTTGGAGGCTTTGAACGTGGCTCGGGCGTATTGTGGGGTGTCCTTTGTGAGGGGCTTGTCTTCGTCGATCCATTTCTTGCGTCCGCCGTTCATGAGGACCGTGTTCTTGACGCCGTAGTATTGGAGGTCCCAGAATGCGTATGCTGCGAACCAGTTGTTGAAGTCGCCGTAGAGGACTATCTTCGTGTCGTTCGAGATTCCATGCTGGCCGAATAGCTCCTCTATCTGTTCCTTCGTTGGTATGTCGCGTTGGAGGGGATGGTTGAGGTCTTTGCGCCAGTCGAAGAGCACCGCGCCGGGGATATGCCCGAGCTGATAGTTTGCTGTCGGGTCATAGTCGACTTCCACGATTCTAGTCTTGGGGTCGTTGAGGTGTTCATGTACCCATTCGGTGTTTACCAGCACTTCGGGCTGTGCATATGACATATGTTATATCAACCGCCGAGCATAACATTCGTCATATTAAGCACTTTCCATGATACGATTAGGATCGCAGCTTCGCGCTGCTGGGAGTCTGCTCCTCACACAGTCTTTTACGAGAGTAGCCCGCGTTTGTCTACAAGCTTCTGGAGCGAACTTGCGATCGAGCCAGCCTCAGGTCTATCCTCGGGATCTCTCGCAAGCATCTCTTTCAGATCCGAGACTGCGGCTGAGAATTTGGAGTCTATTCGTCCGAAGTCAGGTTTGAACGAGTCCCAGACCGACTCTAGATCCTTCTCCGCCCTGCTCAAGTCCGAGCTTGTGGTAATGTTGTTCATTGCTTCGATCAGCTTCGGTGAGTGAACAGGTGTCCGGGTTAGCATCGTGTAGAGCGCGGCTCCTAGCGCATACACGTCCATGCTCGACTCGGCAGGGTCTCCAAGAACTTGTTCGCCGGGCGCGTACTCTGAGGTGAACTGGACGACCTTCCCGCCCTTCTTGACGGCTGACCCCAGGTCGGCCAGCTTGGGTAGGAGTGATCCGGAGACGATCCGGAGCCTGCCTTGTGGATCATGTCCAAAGCCATAGCTATCATCTGGCCAACTAGGATGACGAGTCCTCCCCACTTCTCGGAGTAGTAGAGCGGCTCATACTCCGGGTCCTCGATGAGCTTCTTCGCAGTGCCTCCGTTCATGAACTCCATGACTATGGCCGGGGGGCTGCGATAATAGAGGGCGGTATCGCCCTTCATGATCTCCTGCACGTTCAACCGGTCCACCAGTATCCCTCTGATCTGGACTACATACTTTGACTGGCCGGAAAGTTCCAGGAGTCGCGTTGCCTCGGACATGGTCTCGTTGAGAGTCATCGTTCCCGCCGTGGGTTCGTTCACGGATTTCGGCCGGGTCGTCTTTAGGATGGGTATCTTCAGCGCCACCTCCGTCCCGGCCTGACCGAAGGTTGCGCGGAGAACGTAGCCACTGGCTCCCGTTGCGATATGGTCAACAACTCGATAGCCGTGCACGTCCTGGCCGACCCAGACCTTCGGGTCCCAGGTGTTGAGGGTGAGAGCCGGGACCCCCTGTCGAGTGTAGGTAATCGAAGGCGGCTTCGCCACAGGCGATAGCAGCGGGGGCCGGGGGAGTGGTGGGAGAGGCTGGACACGCTGGGCGGGAACGGGTGGAGGTGCCGGGTGTGGATGAGTAATCACGGGCTGTGGACGGGGTGGAGGAGGTGGGGGGGCTTGTACTGTGAAGGAGAATGAATCCTTCGAGCTGTGACGCGTCTTGCTTGTGACGCTCACGTGTAGGTTGTAGTTTCCGGATTTGGTGGCTTGGTATGACACATTGTATCTTCCGGTAGAAACATGCGACAGCCTGAGAGGTTCCCGCCTTCCGTTGGGTGTCTGCAATACCACGCTGATGCTAGCCATGTCTCTGGGTCCACCACGAAGCGGGTGTCGATACCGGGGATGTTCTAGAGGGTCCGGCAGTTGGCCTGGTGGGCGCTTTCAGCATCTTGACGGCGATGCTGGAGGAGCCGATCCCCGCGATGATCAGAAGTGGGAGAAACCCGAGTGATGAGAAGAAGAGGTATGCGAGGGTCGAGGTCTGAGAGGTGAAATATTCGTAGCCTACTATCGCGTTGTACGAGAAAAAGGCCGTGGGCAGAACGGCCATCGATTGCCTCTTGGTCTGCCAGAATTTGTCCAGAAAGAATAGAAGCATCATCTGGACACAATTTCCTCCGAGGCCTAGCAGGATGAAGAGTGATGAGGATACGAGGTTCCCTCCTATCAGACCCGCCTCCTGCGCGGTTGATGCCCCGATTATGAGCCCGATTCCCATCGAGAGCGTCGCCAAGACATTCTGTTTCAGAATCCTGTAGCGCTGCCGGCGTGAGAAGAGGATGGTGGAGAAGAAGACCCCGACTGCTGGAGGAATGGCGACGAGTAGGGACGAGAAGCCTGTAGATGGAGCGATCCCAGGCAGCAGAGCAGAGTTTTGAAGGATATACGACAGGGTCAGAAAAGTGACAGCGGATCCGAGTCCCGCCCTCAAGAGACCCGTCTTGAGATCAAGAGCCGTTAGCAGTCCGAACCCGGTGATGCTGATCACGAATGAGAGCGGGGTTCCCTGGACCCCAAGAGCGAAGAGAAAACCCAGCGGGAGAGAGATCACTGTTACAAGTGCTGGGGCGAAGAAGCCCGGCGTTACCGGGAGATTGTGGTGGGGTTTAGCTGGGACGGAGGTCTGGGGCTGTTTTCCTCCCACTGAATCCACCATTGAGCATGCGGGACAATCTTTCGGGCGAGGTTCTTCGAGTCTCTCGACGTGATCGGATCAGTCTCATGCAAATCCGGAATGTCTCTCGCGTCTCAGACCGGTGGTACTGTCAGAGTTTAACCCGTGTGATACATGTATGGGCCGGTTTCGTCTATGAAACTGCGTCATTCCAAACGCTCATCTGACGATGAGATTGAGCCGACGACTGAGAGTCTGGCTGAGCCCAAGATCGAGAGCACGGGCACAAACTGGAAGTGTGCCTCCTGCGGTGCGGAGAACGAGGACTTTCGCAAGTTCTGCGATGGTTGTGGTGACAAGAGGCCCGGAGCCAATGTCACTGCCAAGGGTATCGCGATCGAGGATCTGCTCGGCTCGGGATCATCCGACGACTCTTCAACCTTCGAAGATAACAGCGGCAAAAAGGCGAAAGGCAAGAAGAGCAAGAAGGGTAAGAAATCGGATGAGGACGATGAGACTCTTGAGCCGGAGAGACTCGAACCGGCAAATCCAGAGCCTGAACCGTTCCAGCCCGCAAGTAGTGCAAGCACGGACGATTTTGAATCAAAGCCTTCGGGTGATCTTGGACCTAAGCCTTCGTTCGTCGTGTCCGGGCCCGAGCCGACTCCCAGCCGCGAGAACCTGTCTAGTCCGAAGGATTCTTTCAGCTCGTTCGGGGAAACCACTATGCCATCAAGCCCGCATATCTCTGGTCAGCGCTACTACATGGTCTTCGTGAACACACCCGCAGCATCTCTCATCAAGACGAAGGTCGCTATCGAGTTCGACGACTTTCCCACAGTCTCTATCGGACGCAGCCCGGAGAATGTGATAGTGATTCCAGACCCTGAGGTTTCGCGGAAGCATGCCTCGCTGCACTTCGACGGGAGCAAAATGGTCTTGTAGGATCTGGGGAGCTCGAACGGTAGCTTCATCTATAATGGTAAAGAGTTTGAGCGAGTGAGCGATAGTGTCGAGGTTAGGCCGAATACCGTGCTGAAATTCGGGACGGGCACTATCGTGAAGCTCGTGAGTGAATGATCGACGCAGCGGAGGCGCTCCGGGTGATCGGTGAAGCCGAGGAACAGCTCGCCGGACCCTTACTAGATCGTAGGGAGGAGAATCGAGTGATATTCGTCGGAGACACACATGGAGCGGTGGATGTAACGGAAGCTGTGATCGACAAGTTCTGGGACGACGCTGACCTCATCGTCTTCCTAGGCGACTACGTCGACCGGAGCGATACGAGCCTCGAGAACCTTGGAACCGTTGCCGCAAGCCTCCTAGAGGACCCGCACCGTACGATCATGCTCAGAGGAAACCATGAGAGTCCCCTGACCAACCCCTACTACGGCTTCACGGACGAGGTTACCAAGAAGCTGGGAGAGGGCAGCTATGACAAGTTCAAAGAATTCTTCCAGAAGCTGCCGTACGCGGTGGTCGTCAACGACTACCTCTGCTTACACGGCGGAATCGCAAAAGGCCTAACAAGCGTAGACCAGATCGCCGGGCTACCCTGGCCGGACCTTAATCCCGACGATCCGGTCGCATT
>VBBG01000160.1 GCA_005882905.1 Candidatus Bathyarchaeota archaeon
AGCCCAAGAGTACTGGAGCAGAATCCCGTCCGGAAACAAGATCTCGTTCATCACCTTCTCAGACGCTGTCCACACATATCCCGACGCGGCACTAGACAAGGTGCTACCCCAAGTAAAAGCCACCGGAATGACCGCCCTGTTCAGCGCCCTGACCGCCGCGTTTGACATCGCAGAAAAGAGTGGCGGCCAAGGATGGATCCTCCTCCTCACGGACGGACATCCGACTGATGTTACAAA
>VBBG01000045.1:0-10674 GCA_005882905.1 Candidatus Bathyarchaeota archaeon
CAACTGGTCTCGCTCCAGTCAACTATGAAAGCAGGGGTAAGCACCGCGCTAGAGACTGTGCTTGAGGCCCTACATACCGTCAAAGCCAGAAGACTAGTCTTTGACTCTCTCTCTGCGATAATGACAGCGTTCGAGAGCACAGCAGAGGAAAGGAGCTTCCTTCACATCATGCTAAAATTCTTGGAAGCGGCAAATTGTACGACTCTCATGATTAGCGAGGTACCCTGGGGGAAGCAACAGCTCGGCACCAACTTTGAAGAGTTCCTCGGAGATGGGCTGATAGTCCTCGAATCAAGCTTCGACAACTCGAGGGTTCGTCGTCGAATCTACATACCCAAGATGAGGGGAACAGAGAATCGGCTGGAAGGATACGACTACTACATAACCAGAGAAGGGTTCGCTTTGGCACCAACTCCGATCCCGCCCGACAAGATACGATAACCGATGCTCGACAACAACCTAGGTGCTTCCCCTGGAGACCCGGAGTAGCGAACGCGTCGAGAGACCCTCAAAAGCCGAGCTGATAGAGAAGCTCATAGGATCGGAAACCAAAGCAGAACTCTTGATGTTTTTCCACGAAAATCCTGAGTCGACAGACACCGTAGAGGAGATCGCAAAGAGGATCCACAGAAGCTCCAAAGAAATAGAACACGACTTGGCAGATCTGGTCGACCTTGGACTAATACACGAAGTCAGAATACTCTCCTATAACAAGGCGAGAGATCAGGAACTCCAGCGAGAAATCTCGAAGAGACTTACCTCGCCCTCGCCCCTAGACGAAGCCGAGAAATCCGCGTCAAAGGAAAAGACTGGAGTTGGAATCATAGATGAGCTTCTCCCGGAGGGGTACCCCTCATCTTCAGTCGTCCTGGTTATGGGCGATCCAGCAACTGGCAAGACGACACTTCTGGTACAACTTGTGGCTGAAGCGCTAAGGAGTGGCAAGAACATCGTCTATGCGAGCTTGGACGATTTTCCCGATAGCGTAAGAGGCTCAATGAGGGCGATGGGTGTAGACCCAGCAGGATATCAGACAGAAGGCCGAAAAAAACTCAGTTTCATAGACTGCTACTCGTTTCTGGTAGGCGTCAAGAGCAAAGAACAGTACAGCGAAGATCCCCAACGCCTCTCAGACCTAAGCATTGTCGTCTCTAAAGCACTCTCGGAGACCAGCAACCCCAGCAACACGCTACTAGCGATGGACTCAATGACCACTCTATTACAGAGGAGCGGAGTACGACCATCCTTCGATTTCCTCCATACACTCGTGGCAAAGATCCGAAGCTGCAAGGCAAGCTGCGTAACGTCTCTATCCCGAAAAGCGTTTCACCCCGCAATAATAGCAGCAATCCAAGACAAAGTTGATGGGGTAATCGAGATGAAAGCTGAAGACACAAAGGATGGGCTGGCTAGATACATACGAGTCTCCAAAATGAGAGGTGCCCGTCACGTGACAGCCTGGACCCCCTACAGCCGGGATCCTAGTCTAGGTTTGATCATCCCGTCAAGAAATGCAGTATTGTAGAAAGACAGGGGGTCTCAGACGGGAAACGGGCCGTATTCAGACGCTCACGAGCGCATATGCCAGCTAGTAGCCTATGATTAGCAATCGACTGACGGGAGGGAGTCTAGAGAACGCTCTCTCGCGGAAACACTTCGATTCCTGTGTCGGTAATTCTATACGGTCTGGGCTGATTGTCAACCGGAGTCTTGCGCATCTTTTCTATCTGAATTACCCGTAGAAGTGATTTCCCCACTTGTAGCTGTTGTAGCAAGATCACTCCGTGGGCCAGGTACTCTTCATAGTCTAGGTTTCGTTCGAAGCCCGGACGCCTCAACTCGGTCGTGATGAGGCATGTAGCTCCAGTGTCCGCAAGTGCTTCCATCAACTCGACCAGCGCGTTCCTCTGCGCGACGATCCCATCATACTGGAAAACCAGTGTGGTAACTGGGTCCACAACAATTCTCTTAGCACCAATTTCCTTGACGCTTGTCTTTATCATCTCTATCAGAGTGGCCATCGAGAATTCTTTCCGGCCCACTATGAGTTTTCCAACCTTTATCTCTGCAGGAAGGTATCGTATTGGAGAAGCCTCTAGAAAGATCAGTTTCTTGTTACTCTCAAGTTCCTGGAAGTCCCAGCCGAAGTCGAGCATTTCTTCGAACACATGCTGCTTGTTCTCGTCGAGACTGACGTAGATTCCTGGCTCCTCGTAGTCTAGGATCCCGTTCACAAGGAATTGTGAAGACAAAATTGTCTTTCCTGTCCCGGGGCCGCCAGAGAGGAGAATGGTCCTGTTCTTCGGCAGTCCTCCCGTAAGAAGCTTGTCCAGTCCAGGAATGCCCGTAGGTATCCTAGCGTTTGCTGACGAGTCAGCAGGAGCCACGGCCATGAACCTTCGCAATGGGCCAGCAAATGGCCCGATAGCATATTCGTTCTGATACGCTGACCATCCTGAAGTGGATACATCGAACGAATATCCGTGAAGGAGCTCGATTCGTCCAACTCCACAGAGTAGCCAAGGCTGGGGCCAGGCGTCTTGAAGAGTGACATCGAAGGATAGAATGGCTCTGTATCAGGACCCTTCAGTTCAGCTACTGATAAGTAAGTTCGTGAGGGGAGAAATAGTTGAACTCACCCCGGGCTTTGATCTCGACCACACGGTGAGATACCCGGAGGTCGAAGAGGTTGTCGACCAAGATCCAAATGCTGCTAAACAACTCGTCCAGAAGCTGTGGGACTCTGGAATCTTTAAGAGAAAATTTCACGAGAAGGTGCTCGTCTGTCCCTCCTGCCTATCCCCCAACGTCAGCAATGATTATGTCTGTCCAAACTGCAATTCAATTGACATAGAGCGCAAGACTCTCCTTGAGCACACGGCTTGCGGAAACATTGACAGCGTCGACAACTTTCTTGTCGAAGGCAGTCTTCTCTGCCCAAAGTGCAACAAAGAGCTCGTCGAAGCAGGTGTTGATTATCAGAAACTTGGCGCCTGGTTTCAGTGCGCGCAGTGCGGAAAACGATCCGACATGCCCAGCCCCATACATCGCTGCAGAAACTGTGGTCACATATTCACAATTAGGGACACCGGATTCGTCAATGTCTATGCGTACAGAGTGAGTTCTGAAGCGGAAGAAGAGTTCAAGCGGAGCTACCTTGTCATGAAGCCCATAGGCCTGGTCCTCGAAGACTTTCAGTTCAAAGTCGATATGCCCGGTCAGATAGCAGGCCGCTCGGGCGCTCTCCACCGGTTCGATGCAGTAGCGACAAAAGGCTCCTCGGAGGTCGTCGTGCTGGACGTTATCGCTAGTGACAAGGAGATCGACGAGGTCCCTGTTGCCTCGATGTACGCGAAGATCTTCGACGTGAGCCCCTCACAGTCGATCCTAGTCGCGATTCCGGGACTCACAGACAGAGCGAAAAGGCTAGCCGCCCTCTACAGAGTATCAATTGTCGAAGCCGAAAACTCCCAGCGAGCAGCCGACCAGATCAAAGACAAGTTCGGTTGGGCGGGATTGTCTGGCAGCGACGAGTCTTTTGGCGATCTACAGCTGTAACCAGAGAAAGCATCTCAGAGTTCCACCATTCCCATCCCCGTGGTCAACTTTGCACATACAAAGTTGAATCCTACGTGCCACTAAGAGTCCGTCCCGTCAAACTGAGAGACAGTCTCTATCTGCTAATTCCAGTCGACATTGCACGACTTCTAGGCGTCGCCTCCTCTTCGGATTTTCAGTTGAGCCTCAACGAGAACCAAGAGTCCGTCAGACTGGTCTACGAGCTCAAGAAAGAAGAAGCCCAGCCAGGCGACGGCAAGAAAGGCTGACTTTGGTCGAGACGACTTTCTTGAGCTACCTTCCCGACTTTCTCGCGCTGATGGCTTCCTGTCTCGCGCTCTATTTCATCATCCGCACGAAGAAAACATACTTTTTAGATTCTGGATTCTTCATGGGAGTCGCGACGGTCGGATTCACCGTCTATCTGACAGAGGCGACTGTCTCGGACATCATAGGCAGACCGGTCTCGGCTCTCGCGGATACATTACTGACTTCAGTTATGGCTATCTCAATAGGCATAGCCTCGTACCTCTTGAAGAACAGTGACCAGAAGACTCCTGGGGGAATCTCGGAACTGAAGAGATTCATCTCCCGACCTCCTCTGCAATTTCTCGCCTATGCGATCGTAGTTTGTGGCTGGACCGTTGCAGCGCTGATCTCGCAACCCTGGACTCTGAATGAGACAACCGCAGAAGGAACGATCTTCTATTACACATATCAACTCTGGTTCGTAGCAGCTAGTGCTCTCCTCCTAGTCTCGTACATCGGACTCCCAGTAGTCTCATTCTACCGCCAATCACGAATGGTGCGCGAGAAGACCGCATCTCTATCCATAAAAATCATCAGCATGTGTTGGGCAACTTTCGGAGTGTCTCTATTCTTCCAGATTGCTGCAGGCGGATTCCTACTTCCAGAGTCTCAGAGCATCGGCTTTGTTGCGGATAGTCTTCTCTTCGTCCTTATTGCGTTCGCCCTTCGAGAACCAACTATTATGGCAAGGATCATCACTGCTGGCGAAACAGTAAGCCAGGTCGTCAGTTCACATTCCGAAGTAGATGCGATAGTCCTGTACAACACGGAATCGGACCGAAGGAAGCTCGTTGAGACTTTCGTAAAGGATGGCCTATCGACTGGACAGGATGTTGTATGCCGTGTAACAAAGTCGGAGGTACCATTCTATCGTGCAGTCCTGAAGAGTTCGGACTTGCCGGACGTGTCTCCCAGCAGGCGCGTGACTATCCTACCCATCGAATTCGCACCGGCGCTTTCGTCGAACGTCTATGACCAGAGCGATCTGTCGAGAAATCGTAGAGAGCTGGTCGACCTCGACGATCTAAGCCTGGAACGAACCCAAGAGATCGTTGGAAGCGTTACCGCTTCAGACGATGCATTTGGAAGAGAAAGAATTGGTCGGATATGGGCAATGAACGTGGAAGGTGCCCAAGCAGGAATACTCGACTTGCTAACTGCTCGGAACCCCAGATCCAGAGTCATAGACCTGGCTCGTCAACAGGATACCTTCTCGAATCTTCTCGGCCTAAAACATCATGGCATCTTGGGGACTAGACTGTTACTAGAGTACGAGCCAACGAGCAACTATGAGGAGGTTGTTCAAAAGTTCGTTAGGGAGTTTCAGGCAAATGTCGAATCTGTGGCGATATTCACAAACGCGGGAAGCCCAGTATATCGCGAGTTCAGCGAGCAGCGGAACATCAGGCTCTTCAGCTTCAGCACAAAAACATCCACTCCCTCAAGAATCTCAAACGAACAAGTGCTCCTTCCAGAAAGGGACACGTCGCTACTACTGGACGCGGTTGACAAGCTGCTGCAAGCGCATACGGGACGGCGAATCGGGATCATCTTTGAAGTATTCACTTCTCTCATAATCTCACTCGGATTTGAGAAAGCCTACGGGGTAATCTCATCAGTTGTGGAAATGGCCGAGTCTGAGCTGGCAACAATTCTGGTGCTTGTCAACTCTGAAGCGTTAGAGACGAGGGCTCTCAGCGGTATCCGAGGCCTCTTTCAGTCGCAGCTATTCTTCAATTCCAGCGGGCTCAAGGCTGTCAGACTCGCGGGGGAAGAATATGGGGAAGGAACACGCGCAACTGAATCGTTTTCAGGAGTTCAGGAGCCACCAAGGAGAATTGAGACTTGAGTGGGCGATCCCTATCCTTCCCTCAGACTCTCTTGGAGTCGATCGACGAGGGACTCTCAGTACTAGGCAATGAACCCCGCGAAGCAGTGTACCAGTTCCTAAGGACAATATGCTCTCTCCCTCGCGAGGATATTCCAGATCATGTTCCAGAATTTGCGGCTGGGCTCAGGAGAGCATTGGGAGGAGCCTCTAAGGTGATCGAACGTCTGATTCTGAGAAGACTCTTCGAAAAGACCGGTTCAAGCTTCAGAGATGTGCCCGATACGGACTTCAACGAATATGTACTAGATGCGAAGCGGAGATTCGAGATAGTCTCGCACCGACACGAGGACCCAGCTGAAGGTACTCGGTCAAAGAAGGGGCAGGTCTCCAGTTAGACCATCCAGCACGTGAGATGGCGCTGGACCCACGCCCAGGCAGGTAATTGTACCGGGTTGCACCTGAGTTAGTCCCCTATCCTTAACTATGCAAAAGGGAAGGTGCTTCGACCTCGCATCGGCCTCAAGTCTCAAGATTGAGTCCAGGTCGGACACCTTGAGCGCGATCTTGGCTTGACCTTCTTCTATCCAATGCTTCCACCACTCTGGAAACCTCAAACGCGCTTCTTCGGCCGCACTCACAGCTGCGTGAGCGCACTGGACAGCGATCTTGCCTCGTCCCATTTTCAGGTCCAACCTGACTATCAGCCCCTGCTTGTATTCGAATCCGTCAGACATGTTATCGATGCCCGGACGTGTCAGGGTATTTAACGAGCCCGCGATAGATCGATTAACAGAGCCTTGGTGCAAGTCGTTTCAGCGCGGATATCGGCTATCGTGCACGCCACGGAGAATCTCGAGAAAGTCATCTACGCTATGAGACAAGCTTGCCCCCAGGAGCTGTTCCAGTCTAAGCCAGACAGAAGGGGGCTCAAAGGCCATTATGGGAACGAAATCTCAACTGTGACGTTGAGCTTACGAGGTCGTCCAGCAGGATTGTTCTTTAGCAATCTCTCGAGGATACTCCCCAGCGGTGATCGCGAAACGCTGCTAAATGATTTGGACACTCGCCTAGACGAAGAGGGTCGCCTACATCTTCGTCTAGACAAAGAGGAGTGTTTTCGTGGAGCTCTGAGATTAAAGGACCAGGATCCGATAAAGATCCTAGTCTCGTTTCGAAAGTCGTCTGACCCTGGATTGCGACTTGCTGAGGACATTAGACAATTCTTGGACATCTCACTGGATCATAACGGATCGCCTTCGGACGCCAAGGTCCGCTAGGAGTAGATGATATTAGAGTCCAGCTGGAATCCTGATCGGGGGATGAGGAAGCCAGTCCCAGCATGACCGGATAGGGATGATATTCTCTGCGACGGGCCGACCCCAGGTACTGAGATTTCAAAGAAAGAGCACGGGAAAGGTTTTAGTACGCACCGCAGGCTCGCTTCTCAGAAATCTGTCTAGGTGCAAGAATTGTCAATGTTTGCGGTCCCCGGTGCTTATGACCGGGCCATCACGGTTTTCTCCCCCGACGGGAGACTCTTTCAAGTAGAATACGCAAGTGAGACTGTAAAACGCGGCGCTACAGTTCTCGGAATCGCCTCTCCGGAGGGCGTCGTTCTCGCGGCCGAAGAGAGGGCTGGATCCAAGCTACAAGACCTATCATTCATGTGGAAGATATTCCAGATCGACGAACATGTAGGGACAGCTGTCGCAGGACTGAGCTGCGATGCCCACATTCTCGTAGACCAGGCCAGAATCTACGCTCAGAGTAACAAACTGATGTACGACGAGCCCATCGACATAGAGATACTGACACGCCGAATCGGCGAGATCAAACAGCTCTACACACAACACGCGGGAGTGAGACCTTTCGGAATATCAATGCTCTTTGGCGGCGTAGACAAAAAGGGTAGCAGGCTGTTCTGGACCGACCCCAGCGGTGCTTTCTTCGCCTACAGGGCCTGGGCCATAGGCGCTGGGGGAGACGCTGCCAACGAGATTCTGGAAGCGGAATACCGAGACAATCTAACCATGGACGAAGCATTACTGCTGGGAATGAAGTGTATGACGAAGGTCTTAGAGGGTAAAGCGGAGCCACAGAAGATTAGAGTGGCCATAATTCCACGTGAGACCGGAAAATTCCAGAAGCTTCCCGTGGAAGAAGTAGACAAGTACCTCAGAAGGATGGACGCAGGGAAAAAGGCCCCGGCTGCCAAATGAGTGACAAGTACACAACCGCCAGGTTAGCCAAAGGACAAGATCATTTCGAGATACTCGTCAAGCCTCAAGAAGCTTTAGACTACAAGCTGGGAAAGCAGGTGCCGATAAGCCAAGTCCTACTCATCGAAGAAGTCTACTCGGACTCTAGCAAGGGAACACGCGCCTCAGAGGAGAAGCTTCAGAAATACTTCGGCACGACAGACCCGGCGAGAGTTGCGGAAGAGGTTATGAAGAGTGGCGAGCTTCAGCTCACTACAGAGCAGCGCCGTCAGCTCGTCGAGGATAAAAGGCGACAGATTATCTCGATCATCTCCCGGAACGCAATCGATCCTCGGACTGGGACTCCGCACCCTCCGCTCAGAATTGAACAGGCAATGGGGCAGATTCGTCTCTCGATTGATCCCTACAAGAGCGCCGAGGAGCAGTCAAAGATGGTCATAGAAGAACTCAGACCGATTCTGCCCTTGAAGATCGAGCAGATGCGGATCGCTGTAAAGGTCTTTCCGGAACACGCCGCCAGAGCGTATAACGCTTTCAAAAGCTTCGGAAACGTGAGCCGCGAAGAATGGCAGTCCGACGGATCACTGGTGGCTGTGGTAGAGATGCCGGCGGGCATGTACGGCTCATTCATCGAAAAGGTTGGAAAATTGACACAGGGAACCATACAGTCGAAGGTATTGACGTAGAAGGATATGGACATGGTACTAGTCGCTGAACCGAAACAGGTGGTGGCTCCGGGCGAGGTTCTCGCTGAAGGCGACCACCTGCTCGGGGACAACGCGTACCGCATCGGGACAAAGATATTCTCTGCGTGCGTGGGTATTCTAGAGGTAGATGGGAACAGGGTCTTTGTTGTGCCTTTGAAGGGTGGATACTTCCCCAGAGTAGGCGATCTGGTTGCTGGGAGAATCGTTGATATTGGATTGTCTGGATGGTTGGTTGACATCCGAGCTCCATACGAGGCTATGCTGCCTGCCTCAGAGACGCCAGGCCCTAGAGGTCCAAGGAGACGAGACCTCTCCACGAGTTACGAGGTGGGAGACATGGTGTTGGCTGAGGTACTGGCGTTCGATCGGACGAGGGACCCCTTGCTTACGGTAAAGGGCCCGGGACTCGGGAAGGTGGCTTCTGGAAGGGTTGTAGAGATAAGTGCCGCGAAGATTCCGCGTCTAATTGGGAGAAAAGGGTCAATGATCAGCATGCTGAAGAAGGAGACGGATTGCCAGATAACCGTGGGCCAGAATGGCGTCGTTATGGTCTGGGGCAAGTCTCCGGAGAGCGAGAGGGTCGCGGTAGAAGCCATATACATGGTCGAACGTGAAGCTCACACAAGAGGACTGACCGATCGTATCCGAGAAATGATATCAAGATCGAGAGTAGTTGAACAAGTTGCCGGAACCCAAACAGCCTGAAAAACTGATAGACGATAAGGGACTGCGGATAGACGGCCGCCGCCTAGACGAACTGCGACCAATCAAGCTAGAAGTAGGACTGCTCGATAAGGCAGACGGATCCGCCTACATCGAACAGGGAAAAAACAAGATCCTCGTAGCAGTCTACGGTCCGAGAGAAGCTCATCCAAAACACATAGCCATGCCTGACAGGGCCGTGATCCGGTGCAGATACCATATGGCCCCCTTCTCAGTTGACGAGCGAAAGAATCCCGCACCGTCCCGTCGCGAGATGGAGCTGTCAAAGGTGATTAGGGAGTCGCTCGAACCTGTCGTGCTCACCGATCTCTATCCGAGGACCACGATAGACCTCTTCATTGAAGTGTTGCAGTCCGACGGTGGGTCTCGTTGCGCGGGTATTACGGCCGCCTCGCTGGCACTGGCTGATGCGGGGATACCGATGAAGGAGATGGTTGCCGCCTGCGCGGTCGGCAAGATCGAGGGCAAGCTGGCACTGGACCTTTCCGATGCAGAGGACAAGTATGGAGAGGCGGATATACCCGTCGCCCTCGTCCCCAACGCTGGTCTCGTCACCCTCCTCCAGATGGACGGGCATCTGACGCTGTCAGAGTTTGAACAAGGCTTTACGATGGCCCTGGAGGCGTGCAAGACACTCCACGCCATGCAGCGAGAAGTGCTCAAGAAGAAATATGCTACCATAAAAGAGGCTGCCGAGGAGAGAGAGGAAGCGGAGGTAGTCGCATAGTTGTCCGCAACCCCGCAACTCCCTCCTGTAGCAAAGCTCGAACAGAAAACGGTCGTTGATCTGGTCTCCAAAGGGAAGAGAATCGATGAGCGGGGCCCTGAGAATTACAGACCGATCCAGATACAAGTAGGTCTCATAGAGAAGGCGAATGGTTCCGCGCAGGTACACCTTGGCAAGTCGAAGGTCCTGGCCGGAATCAAGGTTCAGACTGGCACACCGTTTCCAGACACCCCAGACGAAGGAGTTCTTACAGTCAACGCCGAACTCGTCCCCCTAGCATCTCCATCCTTCGAAGCGGGTCCCCCGAGCGAAGCAGCCATCGAAATCTCTAGAGTGGTAGACAGAGGGATCAGAGAATCCAAGGCTATCGACATGAAATCTCTGGTACTTCAGAAGGGGAAGACAGTCCAGGTTGTCTATGTCGACATTTACGTTCTCGACCATGATGGCAACCTCATCGACGCCTCTTCCATGGCAGCCCTCGCGGCACTCGTAAACTCGAAGGTTTCCAAGATGGAGGTCAAAGGCGACGAGGTAATCAATAAAGGCGGGCATCACCAACTACCGCTTAACAACTACCCAGTCGCCGTCACATTCGCC
>VBBG01000045.1:11024-15743 GCA_005882905.1 Candidatus Bathyarchaeota archaeon
CGAAGCTCGGTGAGATAGCAGCTCGAGCAACGAGAGGAATGATGAGCCCATCCACACTCTCCACAGAGCTTGACAGTCTGAGGGCTGGCGCAAGAGTCGCGCCCCAGATGATCGCACCGGCCAGGAAGCCAAGAGTTCGAAGAAAGAAACCCGCTGCCGAGGTTGTGGAAAAGGTTGAAGAAAAGATTGAGGAAGAGACACCTGGAGAGGAAGAAGCTCCAGCCGACAACTAGAAAGGACAACCCCCGAGCCGAAATCACAATAGAGATCGATTTACCCTCGTCCAGAATCGCCAATACGATCTATGCTTCTCTCCTTCCTGAGACACGACAGCCACCATGGTTTAGATCCCGAACGACCGTGAGACACGACGGTAGAGTCCTGCGCTTGAATATTAAAGCAGAGGATATCGTGGCTTTGAGAGCCGCCTCCAACACGTTTCTAAGATTCGTCTCGGTTGCGATCAAGACTCTCAACGTCGTCGCACCCTTTTATAGGGCAGGCGAGTCGGACCCGCTCCTAGGACAACTGGGAAAATAGTTTGACTGAAGAAGTTGAGCTTCCGCCACAATTACAGGAGCAGCTGGCAAGACTCCAACAGCTTCAGCAGACGCTCCAGGCGGTCATGACGCAGAAACAACAGCTTGAGATCGAGGCATCAGAGACCGATAAGGCGGTCGCTGAACTCGACAAGGTGACAGATCAGACCCCAGTCTACAAGAGCGTGGGAAGCCTCCTCGTAAAATCTGATCGGCAGACGTTACTCGCGGAGCTGAAGGAGAGGAAGGAACTCCTGGGGACTAGGGTAACTGTGCTAGGAAGACAAGAGGAGCGGACGAAGGAGAGGATCAAGGAGCTTCAGGAGAAGCTGCAGGAGAAGCTGAGACCGACGAGCTCAGCAAATTAAGAGAGTCTCATGTGACCATAGCAAGCGAGCAAGTCAACTGGATCGCTCAGCTCCGGTCTCTATTGTCTCGCGTAAAGGAGTCTGAATCAGCAGCCCTCTTTTGCCATCAGAACGCTGATCCGGACGCGACCTGCTCGGCTTTCGCGCTTCAGAGCCTCATACGGAAGCTCGCGCCAGCAACTTCGACGAAGATAGTCTGTCCAGAAGGAGTGAGTTCCTCAACCAAACAGCTCCTTGAGAATCTTGGAATCACGGTTCCCGACGGAAGACTCCCTGCAAAGGTCGATCTTGCAATCTTGGTCGACACTAACACTCTCGACCAGCTTGGACAGATGGCAGAGAAGCTGACGCAGGCCGAGACCCCGATCATCGTCGTGGACCACCACCATCCGCATCCGGACACTGTAAAGATTGCATCACAGCTGGTCGTTGACGAATCGGCTGCAGCCGCAGCCGAAGTGGTCTACAACCTCTGGCAGGTTTCGAACGTTGAGGTTGGTGCCCAGGAAGCAAGATCTCTGCTGGCCGCGATTTTTATCGAGACCAAACATTTTCTCCTAGCAACGGAATCGACCTTCGAGATCGCTGCGGGGCTTGTAAAGGCCGGAGCAGACCCAAGGCATCTCTCGGAGCTTATGTCAAATCCTGTAAGCAGGTCTGAGAGGATAGCACGGCTGAAGGCTGCTGGAAGATCCCAGGTCGCTTTGATAGGAGAATGGATTGTGGCTACCTCCGAACTCGGCTCTTATCAGTCGTCCGCCGCGAGAGCCCTACTTACGCTCGGAGCGCATGTCGCCTTCGTGGCGGGAGAATCGAAAGAGAAGATTCGTGTGAATATGAGGGCAACTGAGGGCTTCTATCGTAAAACGGGCATTCATCTGGCGAGGGACGTGTCGATTCCTATCGGAAAGAAATTGGCCGGGGTCGGAGGCGGGCACGCAACCGCGGCAGGCTTGTCCGTGCCAGGCCAGCTCCCGGACGTGTTGAAGATCTGTGTTGATGTACTCAAGGAGTCGCTCGGCCCCCTCCAGACCTAATATAACGGGCGAACCCAGCTCTACCAAGAAAGAGTAGCAACCCAAGAGTGAGTAGGTCGTGTCGCGAGCTCGAGAGATTATCGTAGCGAAGGATCTCGGATTCAATTACGCTGGTGCGAAGAAACCCGCGATCCAAGGAGTAAACCTCTCGATAAGCGAAGACGAATTTATCCTCCTCACTGGCCCCAGCGGTTGCGGCAAGACTAGCCTATGCCGCTGCCTCAATGGGCTCATTCCAAACTTCTACCAGGGCGAATGGACAGGAGAGCTGATGGTGGACGGACTTGACGTCACGACACAGCCTACGAGCGAATTGTCTCGAAGAGTCGGCTACGTTTTCCAGAACCCGGAGAATCAGCTATTTGCTCTGACGGTCGAGAAGGACATCGCGTTCGGTCCTGAGAATCTAGGATTCAGCCGGGACGAGATTCGGGAGAGGGTTGATGTGGCAATGAAGATCACGGGCACTTCCGCGCTCAAGGAACTGGCTCCGTACGAGCTCTCGGGCGGCCAGCAGCAACGAGTGGCCTTGGCCGGGGTTTTGGCGATGAAGCCGAGCGTTATCGTACTTGATGAGCCGACGTCTTTTCTCGATCCTCATACAGCTGAGGAGGTTATGCGTGCTGCCGACGACTTGCGGAGAGAACTGGGGCTGACGATTGTCGTGGTGGAGCATCGGCTGGACCTTGTTGCGAGGTATGCGGAGAGGATTGTGGTTATGGACGGGGGTAAGATTGTAGCGGATGGTAGCTTGGAACAGGTACTCGACGAACAGTTCGACATGCTGGAGGGGCTTGGCGTCGGAGTGCCACGGGTCAGCCTTCTATGGTCAATGCTGAGACGTGACGGAATCGTCAGCGGGAAGGTTCCTACGCACGTGGAGGACGCGGCCTCTGCTCTGTCAGGCATGATGAGCCATTGATCACGCTGGAGCATGTTTCGTTCAGATATGCCTCAGGCTATCTCGCCCTTCAGGAGATTGACTTGAACATTCAGGGGGGGGATTTCGTTGCGATAATGGGTGAGAACGGAGCAGGCAAGACCACGCTTGCTAAACATCTGAACGGTCTTTTGAAGCCTTCCCAAGGCCGTGTCCTAGTGGACGGGGAGGACACGAGGAAGGTTAGCGTCGCTCATCTAGCGCGTAAGGTTGGTCTGGTCTTCCAGAACCCTGATCATCTCCTCTTCTCGGAGACTGTCAAGGATGAGGTTGCGTTTGGCTTGAAGAATTTCGGTTTTTCGCCGGAGGTTGTTGAGAAGCAGGTGGGGCGGACTTTGGAGGCTCTCGGCTTAGCCGAGTACGCTGACACGTCGCCTTTCCTGCTTAGTGGCGGTGAGCGGAAGAGGGTTGCGCTGGCTTCAATCCTCGCCTCGGAGCCGGATTATCTGATACTTGACGAGCCCACGATCGGGCAGGACTATCAGCAGAAGGAGCGGTTGAGGAACTTCATCCTCCAACTCTATTCGCAGGGGAAGGCTGTGGTGATGATCACTCACGATGTCGAGTTCGTCGCTGAGTCGAACCCCAAGGTCATTCTCTTGTCAAAGGGGCAGATAGTGGGTCAAGGCTCGGCCGACTCTGTCTTGTCGAGGGACGAGATGGTTAACCGGGCATCATTGGTAAAGCCTCAGATGAGCCGGCTCTTCGGGGAGTTGGCAAAACATGGGCTGCCGCGGGATGTTGTCGATGTTCATCGAGCGCGGATACTATTGGAGGACAAGCTTGGCGAGGTGAAGGCGCCTGTCGCTCAGAACCCTTGAAGGATTCAAGTTCTCGAGCCTGAAGACTCCGGTCCACCTGCTGGACCCACGCGCCAAGTTCCTCCTCGTCATCGCGGTGCTGATTCCCGCACTGCTCTTTGCCAGCGTGTGGGTCATGGTAATTCTGCTGCTGTCTCAACTACCTCTTCTCTTCATTGGGCGGGTGGCTCGGAGGTGGGCTCTGTCGCTCAGGGCCGGGGTTTTTCTCTCCGGGCTCATCTTCGCAGTCAACTTTTTCACGGGATCGGTGTTCTCTGCGATCGCTCTGACTCTCCGGTTTCTGGTCCTGCTCACGGCGTTCAGTCTATTCTTCATGACGACCTCGCCTGACGATCTTGGGCTGGCACTGGATCGGATTGGGGCTGTGAGATGGCTCTCCCGCAAATGGCTTGGATACCCCAATGCGCTATCGTTCACATTCACAACTGCTGTGCGGCTCGTTCCAACTCTAGCCGTGGATGCTCAGACTGTGGTGGATGCTCAACGGTCTCGTGGGCTCGAACTGGACAGGGGGAATTTGCTGCGGAGGATACGGAACTATATTCCGATCCTGATTCCGCTCTTATTGATCGCGATCCGTCGGAGTCTGGAGCTTGCGGAGGCATTAGAGTCGCGTGGTTTCCCGGGAAAGGAGGGGCGGACCTCTCTGTTCCAATTGAAGCTGAAGCGGGGCGACTATGCGATTATCGGAATATCGGTTGGGGCGATTGCTGTTTCGATATGGGTCTTCCTCCACTACAGGGTACCCGTGTTCTAAAGTGTGACGGATTTCTGGAGTTTTGGGATGCCCCCGGGGGGTCGAGAAAAAGATAACAGAAAAAGAATAATTAACAAAAGAGAGGAGATAACCGGCAAGCGCAAGATTTTCTGGGATCGCAGGGTTTCGCGGGTTCTATGTCCCGGGGGGTCGACCGCGATCAATTTTTTCCTCGGTTCCACAACTGCCAGGACCTTATCATGAAAATCGGTGCCTACGATTGATTTTGTGTTTAGGCTATCATTTTCGAGAAACTG
>VBBG01000046.1 GCA_005882905.1 Candidatus Bathyarchaeota archaeon
CGCCTTCCAAGACCCTCGGGTAGACGGTATACTCGGTGCTTTTGACGTTCTAAACTGGCATCTCAAAATGACTACCTGGCTCAGCAAGGAAGCGCGAACAGAGCGAGTAGAACAGGTCCTGCGCGCCGTCGACTTGTGGGAGGCGAGGAAGAAACGGACATGGCTCATGAGCGGAGGAATGCGAAAGAAGGTCGAGGACTGCAAGGTGCTGGCTCAGCGTCCCAAGATTGCGGTGTTTGATGAACCCACAGCCTTCCTCGACGTTCCGAGTCGCCTCCTGATGTGGAAGATGATTCGCGAGCTCAGAGAGGAAGGGTCCACCGTAATCGTTGCGACAAACATGATGGATGAAGCCGAAAGGCTCTCGGACAGAGTCGCAATTGTGAATCTCGGCAAGCTGGTCGCCACTGACTCACCTGAGAGGCTGAAAGGCACAACGAAGGGGGGAGAGGTGTTAGAACTCGTTGTTGGAGATGGGCAAGCATTTCCACGTGAACTGCTAGCACAATTTAGTGAGGTACGAGACGTAACTCAGGTCGAAAACAAAGTAACGGTGTATCTCAGCTCCGGCAGGCTCTTACTACCTAAGATCGTTGAGACACTCACCAACAGGGGAGTTAAGATTGACAGCGTGCACTTGAAGGAGGTCACCTTGGAAGATGTCTTTCTCAACTACACAGGTCAAAGACTCGAATAGCCTACCAGGTGGAGACTCTACCTCCCGCCTCGTCCTCCAGATGGCCCGGAGGGACATCTCAACACTATTCCGCACGCCCTGGATCATAATTTCCCGAAGTTTGGCGTTCATCGTACAGCTATTCGTGTTCGCCTACCTAATCAGCGGATTCGTCGTAAAATTCCCGAACTACTTCGAATATTACGCGGTAGGAAGCGTAGTTGGAACCATAGCCTCGATCTCCTTCATCATCGGATACGACATTTTCGAAGAGGCGGAGGAGGGTCTTCTAGACTACCTCCTCACCTTGCCCATTTCTCGGCGCCAATTCATAATCGGTCGTGCGCTAGGCGGAGCAGTGCGTGCGATGATCTACACCATCCCGATGTTCGTAATCGTTGCTTTGATGGAAAAATTCTCAAACCCGCTGTCCCTATCTTTTGCTATCTTCGACTTGTTTCTCCTCGCGTTCGGCGTAACGGGACTCTCAATCACTATGGCAGTGAGTGTTCGGAGTGCCAACAGGTTCGATGTTACGCTCGCTCTGTTAGAGCTGGCAGTTTCAAGGGCAAGTACAGCACTCTACCCTCTAGCATTCATGCCATCGTATGTCGCAGCCTTTGCGCCCTACTCGCCAGTGACCTTTGCAGCGGATAGCATGCGGGACGTGCTAGAAGGGACTAGTCTGAACTTCTTGAGCATAGCGGGTCTCCTAGCTTTCGTCACAATATTTGTCGGGGTTGGGGCAACCTTCTACTTCCGACGGCTTGAAGGAGGAGTCTACGCCTGAGCCAAGCCGCCCTTGTCTTTCGAGTAGTTGAACGAGATATTCGGATACTCTTCTCTGACACGTTCTTGATCGGGATAATGTTCGCAAATTTCGGAATCGATCTCTTCGTTACCGCTGCCACGTTTGGGAATCTGATCGGCTACAACTATTTCCTGAGGATAGCTCCCGGATCTAACCTCATAACCGCGATGGTTGCCGCCTTCCAGTCCGGCCGTGACATATGGCGGGAGAAATACATCAAAGACCTCGCCTCCTATCTCCTAACTCTTCCCGTTCCTCGCCGAACGTTCGCAGTCTCGCGGATTACGGGTGGAGTTGCTCGTAGCCTTATCGCCACGTTCCCGGGAACCCTCGTAATATCGTATCTCTATGGGATACTGTTGAGTCCTAGGCTCATCGAAGCCTTTCTTGTGGTTGGACTCTTCTCGCTTGGAATAGTCGGACTGTCGATGGCTGTGTCAGCTTTCGCGTCCTCTATTGAAGTGTTCGCGACGCTGAGGAGCGCAATCCAACTCTATCTGTCATTCCTGAGCACGATTTTCTACGATGTGACCCTCTTCCCGGAGCTAGTGCAGCCGATAGTTCATACCAACCCCATGACATGGGCGATACAGGCGTTCAGGGCGATCGGGAATCAGGGGTCAACACTTTACCCAATCTCGATTCTTGTAGGACCCTCCCTCGCCTTCGCACTATTAGGGGCTATCTGCTATCTCTGGTACGCAAGGTTATGACCAGATCATGAGTCGCCGATGCAGGCTTCACTTCCTCTGACGTAAGATTGGCCTTGAAAGCGAATTGCTTCTCAAATCCATGCCTTTCCGTAAAGAAACCGTCTTGGACGGTCCGAGAAGGAAATAAGCGGCTCTCCTTTTTCCTAAATTGGTGCATGCCGCAATGCAATTAGCTAAAAGAGGTTGAGCCAAACTGCACTGTGTTGTAACATGACATGACTGCTTTGGAATGAGAGGGGCCTCGAAACACTTTTCAGCCTCCGAACAGGAAACTCGCACACTCGAATGGTCCTCCCGCTCGACTTCCTCCTTCTTATCGTGATTACTGTCCTGACCATCACGCTGCTCTTGGTCAATTACGTTGCATATTTGAGCCGGGGGCGAAGATACGGACCGTTCTACGAAGCAGCAGCCTTGGTCTCCGGTAGTGTCGCCATCAGTGCTTTTCTGGGATCAGCTATGGTCAACCTTGGACAGCAGTACGGGACTAGTGCACTCATTTCTCGGTGGGGCTTCACGTTCGGCTGGGCGTTCATGCTCACTCTCAGCAGTTCTTGTGCCTCGATCTACGAGCGTCATTCGGAGGGCAGAATATCAATTACGCTCAACGTTGTGGCAACCCTCCTCATCGGTTTCGCGCTAGTAGCAGGACTTGTCTTCTCTGGCGGGTCGCTGCCAGCCTTTCCCACAAGCATCGTGAACCTGGGCTTGGCCGCACTGTTCACGTCAATCCTCAAGTTGATGTTCGAGAAGAAGAAAGAGAAGAGAAAGAAGGGCTTCCGACAACGCCTCGCTGATCTGTTCAAAAGCTGAATTATAAGAGACGACAGGTGTGAACGTCCTGATACTGCAGGGATGGGATTCGAACTCACAAAGTCCTACTGGACCTTCAGATGACGAAATTGACACGGGCAGATTATCACATTAGCCCAGCCTTTAACCATCCAGCATATACCGCCAGACCTAGAAAAATGGATATTGACAGGTAGAGAGATCCTTTCAGTCTGCACTGGATCACCCGTCTGGTGCGGGGGGTGGGATTCGAACCCACGAAGGCCTACGCCACGGGATAACACACCCGCGCTCCCAAGGGCATCGAGAACCCTCCATGCCCCTATTCGATCGGGTCTTGAGTGTAGCGCACGCGTGTCAGGCGCGACCCGCCCATCTGGTCAGTTATTGACCTGACTCTGGTACCCCCGCACGACATGTCGTGTCGCCTCTTATCTCAGATATATCTTGACCCGTCGAGCCTAAACTGTTCAAGAACAAACACTCATCTTGTCGTCAGGGGCGAGTTTCTTTTCATGAACTGTTTGTTATCGACATCAGGCTATTGGCCAAGGCCCTATTAGCGAGCAGCGTGCCCTTTGCTCTTGAAGCCTCTTCAGAAATAATTGGGCTGAGACTGTGCTGCAGAACAAAACGCTTGCAATCATCGTCATCATCTCTGCGGTCGCACTAGGTGGAGGGATAATGACTTTCGCAATAGGCATTCCCGATTCCCCCTGCACCGGCGTCGTCGGAACGAACCGAAGCTTCACGATAATTGCCAATGTGAACGGCTACAATGATAGCGTAACCCATCAAGGACAAGCATGGCCTATGATGAGTGTGAACCGCTGCGACATGGTTACTGTCAAGATCATCAATACGGATACCCAGACCCACGGGTTTGCCATCGACTATTACGCGGTTAGGGGGACCGAGATCGTGGGCGGGCAGTCAATTTCATTCCAGTTCTTGGCAACCAGGGCAGGCAGTTTCACAGTCTACTGCTCTATCGCGGTGTGTACAGTCCACTATGCTATGCTGAATGGTCAGTTGACCGTGTCGTAGATGGGTCCGCCATGAGTAACCGGCCGCTCGCAATATTTGTTGCGTTGCTTCTTACGATCTCCTTGACGATCTCAACAAACTCACCTGCCCATGGGCCTGAGTTACCTGTCAGCACACCTAAAGTCCCCCTGCCCTCATCGGCATACGTGACAATGTATCAGATTCAGAATAACTCCTCAGATGCTTCGCCTTGGATACTATATCCGGCAAGCAACAAGACGGTCTTGGTCGTCACAATCAAGTTAGGACACGTGATCCAGTCGCAGATAGTCAACTTCACCATGGGAGTCCCTCCAAAGCCTATTGCGACACTCAACAACACCATCCCAACCGATATCGTCTACGACCATTTTGCGAAAAACAACGCAAAGCGGGTCTGGATCATTGAGAATGATACCTTGGCTTATTACAATCAGACGGCGGGAGAATTCAAAACTGCGGTGTCATTTCCCGGGGGAGCCCCCCAGTACATGACTATCGATCCGTCAGACCACTTTTGGATAACCCTCTTCAACACGGATCAGATCGTTGAGTACAATCCTACTAGAGGGAATTCGTCCAGCTATACGACCCCCACTCCCAATGCTGGGCTTCAGGGAATAGCCGTCTCGCCCGTCGACAACTCAACTTGGTTCGCGGAAGCCTACGCTGGAAAGATCGGTCACTTGACTTGCAAAGCATCGGCTTGCGCCATTACAGAATACGGTCCTCCTTCTGGTCTTCGCATTCAGGGCATAATCCAAGTCGCCGTCGACAAGAATGGCATTGTCTGGTTCACGATTCACAGCGGGAACGAGTTCGGGAGTTTCAACCCTTCTACCGGAGACTGGAACCTGTTCCCGATCGGATACTGCTCGGACAGTTACGTAGCAGACTGTTGGGTCGGGCTTCCAAACGCAATATCCCTCGACTCGGAAGGACGAGTCTGGTTTTCCGAACATTACGCCGGGAGGATCGCCAGGTACGACCCGAACGATAGCACTCTAGTAGAATACATGATGCCAACTGCTTCCGCCGTCTGCCGAAGTGCGTGTACGCCTTATGCTTGGTGGATGTGGCCTGGAAAGGATGACAAAATCTGGTTCACGGCTTTCGGTCTCGGAGAAATCGGCTACGTCAACGCCAGTCTGCCTATTCCTTTCAACATCACGTCGGAATCGAGCATCGTCGTCCCGCAGGGGGGATCAACGAAGATCTCGATGTCGTCCACATATTCGGCTGGACTACCGCCTTCTCTCAGCGCCTCGGTTGCTTACCAAGATACATCGACGAATCCTCCAATGATCTCGTTCTCGGTGGGCCTAGAGCGATTTTTTGCAAGTAACAGCACTGCCTCATCAACCCTAACCGTGTTCGCCGGTTGGAACGCCACAACGGGCCCTAGAAACATCGCCGTAACGGCTTACAACGAAAATGTGACAGTGAACACTTTCGTTAAGGTAGACGTTATTGCCTGCACGCCTCATCTATGGACATGTGCAACGTCGTTCGGCCTCTACACCACGGTCGGATTTGCCAGCGGAATATCTAGCGTCGGTCTAATAGTTCTCGGGATGAACTTGTATCGGCAGAGAAGGAGAAATGGCGGATCTCCACGGAGCGCGGAAGATTGGGAGTCGGAAGCTATACGAGTTCTATCTCGATGAAAACGTCGTCAGGGGCTCGAATCCTCATCAGTCGTTTGAGAAACCGCTCATTCGGGTCCACATCGATGAGGCGTTTGTGGATCCTCATCTCCCACTTGTCGTAAGTGTTCGTGCCCTGACCTGCGGGCGACTTTCGAGTCGGGACCATCAGCTTCTTGGTAGGGAGAGGAATAGGACCCTTCAGCTTGACTCCAGTCTTCTCCGCGATCTCTCGAATCTCCCCACAAATAGTGTTGATATCCTTGGGGTCTGTGCTAGACAGCCGTATTCTAGCTTTAGAGACCATTCCAGGATACCTTCATCGCCATCTCTTTCTCGCGGAATTGGAAGGCTGACCTTGGTACTGTTAAAAACCTTGGTCTCCCAGACAAAACCACTGCATACGTTCTAGCTGAAATGTCTCTGAAAAAACACTGGAAAGTTGTCTGGGCCGCTGGTTAAACTGCCTATTGTGGGATGAAAAGAGTGACCGGTAGCTGTCTAATCCTAGGCCTTGGGAATCTCGCCCTTTTCCTTAATCTCTTGGACTACTCCCACACCAATTGTGGCTCCCATGTCCCGGATCGCGAAGCGTCCGAGCTCCGGAATCTCCTTGAAGTTCTCGAGCACGACTGATCTGAGGGGAGCCATCTTGACGATCGCACTGTCGCCGACTTTAAGGAATGATGGTTTCTCCTCTACAACTTGCCCCGTCCGAGGGTCCAGTTTTTGGATGAGCTCCTCGAATGTTACCCCGACCGTGGCCGTGTGAGCGTGCAGAACTGGCGTGTAACCAGCCGCAATCGCCGTCGGGTGGTATATGACGATGATCCGGCCGATGAACGATTTTGCGACGGTAGGTGGCTTGTCGGTGTGGCCCATGACCTCACCTCTCCCGATCTCATTCTTTGCAACACCTCGCACGTTGAACCCTATGTTGTCTCCCGGCTCTGCCTTGGCCATTCTCACATGGTGAGTCTCGATCGTCTTTACCTCACCAAGCTTGCCTGAGGGCATGAAGATTACCTTGTCACCATCCTTCAACACTCCAGTCTCGACACGTCCCACCGGGACCGTTCCAACACCGGTAATGGTGTAGACGTCCTGTATGGGAACACGCAGCGGCTTGTCTAGAGGTTTTGGCGGGGGAATGATCTGGTCGAGGGCTACCAGAATGGTAGGTCCCTTGTACCAGGGGGTATTCGGACTGTTCTTCGCCAGGTTGTCTCCCAGCCATCCGCTGGTCGGGATGAAGTTGATCTTGGAGACATCATAGCCGACGGTCTTGAGAAGACCTTCGAGCTCTTTCCTCGCCTCTTTGTAGCGCTCCTCGCCATACTTTACCGTCTGGTCGTCCATCTTGTTGATGGCAACGATCAATTGCCTGACCCCGAGCGTCAGCGCGAGGTACGCGTGCTCTCGTGCCTGGCCTCCGGGGCCGATGGCAACCTCGAACTCGCCCTTCTTTGCAGATACAACTAGGATCGCGACATCCGCCTGGCTGGCGCCTGTGATCATGTTCTTGATGAAGTCCCGGTGCCCGGGCGCATCGATGATGGTGAAGAAGTTCTTTGTTGTCTCAAACTTTTGGAACGATAAGTCGATCGTAACTCCTCTCTCCCGCTCCTCCTTGATGGTGTCCAGGACCCATGCGAACTTGAAAGTCTCGCCTGCTCCAGTCTTCTCAGACTCTTTTGCATACTGATCGATCGTCTTCTGGTCGATGTAGCCGGCATCGAAGAGCAAGTGGCCTGTCAGCGTGCTCTTGCCATGGTCTACGTGACCCATCACGATCAGGTTGAGATGGGGCTTTGCGGACATGATCTAGCTCATTCGCTCCTATCGTGAAACAGAGAGATGCAAGCCCTAGGTCTTTATAAAAAGGCTTGTCCCCTACACGGAAAACTGCAGCCGGATTTTTCAACTGACAGTTTTTGCATTCAGCAAAGAAAGGTCTAAATGGAGATTTTCCCGGGACGAGTCTCAAACTTAGAGGATTGCTTGTTGCTGGAAACAACTTCGAAGCATGAGGCGGCTCCAATGAGCATGGGCATGCAGAAGACCCAGTACGACATGGCTCTAGAACAATTCCAGAGAGCCGCAGACATCATGAAACTCGACCCGAACGTTCAGGAAATTCTGCGGAAACCTAGACGGATCCTCAGCGTCAACTTTCCAGTCAAAATGGACGATGGACGCATCCTCCTCTACCAGGGTTTCAGAAGCCAACACAACAACGCTCTAGGACCCTACAAGGGCGGAATAAGGTTCCACCCCAACGTCACCATTGACGAAGTGAAGGCGCTCTCAATGTGGATGACCTGGAAGTGCGCGGTGGCGGGCATTCCCTTTGGCGGTGCCAAGGGAGGCGTAACAGTCAATCCGAAAGGCCTGTCGCGCGCAGAATTGGAAAAATTGTCGAGATCATTTTTCTCCTTGATCAGCGAGATAGTCGGACCGTTCAGAGATATCCCTGCTCCGGATGTTTACACCGACTCTCAAACCATGGCCTGGTTCATGGATGAGTACAGCAAGAACGACCGCAACAACCCGTTCGCGGTCGTAACAGGGAAACCTTTGATAATCGGCGGATCGCTCGGGCGCGACTCGGCCACTGGGCGTGGAGTATCTGTGACCGTAGAGGAGGCGGCTCGTCATCTCAAGATGGATCTCAAGAAGACCACATGCGCGATCCAGGGCTTCGGCAACGTGGGGTCATACGCACACATGTTCCTTGAAGAAGCAGGGGTAAAAGTGGTCGCAGTCTCAGACTCTAAAGGTGGAGCGCTCAAAAAGAATGGCATCTGGTTCAACGAGGTTGCGGCGCACAAGAAGAAGACGGGCAACGTTCTAAGCCTTCCCGGCAGCGAGCCCATTACAAACGAAGAACTCCTCGAACTTGACGTGGACATTCTCGTCCCTGCCGCGCTAGAGGATGTTATCACGGATGAGAATGCGGGAAAGATCAGAGCGAAGCTCGTAGCAGAAGGCGCGAACGGGCCGACCGCTCCAGAGGCGGACGATATTCTCTTCAAGAAAGGCGTCACTCTAATACCTGACATTCTGGCAAATTCTGGCGGCGTCAGCACGAGCTATCTGGAGTGGGTCCAGAATCTCCAGCATCTCTACTGGAGCGCCGAGGAGGTTGACCAGCGACTGAAGACGATAATGAAGAAGGCGTTCGCGGAGGTCTGGAAGACTTCTCAAGAGAATAATGTCAATATGCGCACCGGTGCCTACATCTATGCAATCGGAAAGGTCACAGAAGCTATGAAGATACGCGGATGGGTCTAAGCTAACCCCTCAAGAAAAACTAGTCGAGCAAAGCGGCGAGCTTCTGCTCGTCGCCCGCTTCATGGGCCAATACATCCATGGCCATCTTGTGGGTGATCATATCACTGTCCCGAGTCTTTAGCGCGAGCTTCTGAAAGAATTCGATCGAGGCTCTCTCAAGCTTCAAGCCGTCCTTGACGAGCGCCTTCAAATCGTTACCCCTCCGGGGCGGTTCAGAGTATGAAAGAAAGCTTCTCTTCTCCATCTCAGCCGGTCTCGAGACCGGCACCCCCCCAAGCTGTACGATTCTGCCCATGAAGGCTGACGCGTGAGCCCACTCTTCCCTAGCGATCTCTTGAAACATAGTCGCCAGCGGAAGAGAACTGATCCCGTTAGCAATCTTGCTCAGGTACAGATACCGGAACGCCGCCAAAGTCTCGCCAGCAAGGGCTTGGTTCAGGTCTTCCAATAAAGTGGATTCTTTCTTCACCGACATAAGCTTACGAACGTGTTATCCCCTCCCCGCAGTTTATTTAGCCTTATTCTGAAACGGGTCTCTTGTGGAATCCACGAATCCGTCCTCCAGAATAGAGGCTGGAAGGTTCAATCCTCCGCTATCAGCTCACATCGGTGCCTACCTCACCCTCGTCAGAGTTCCAAACTGCCTCATGATCGGACTCGCCGTCATAGTCGGGGAGACCATAGCACTGGGCAGCCTTCCTCCTCTCAGTAACGCTCTGTTCGGATTCCTAACCGCATCGCTACTCCTCGCCGGAACAATGGTGTTGAACGACATCCAAGACATCCAGATAGACAGAGTAAACACTCCAAACCGACCACTTCCTTCGGGCAAGATCGGAGTCAGGGAGGCATACGCCCTGTCGCTTGTCCTCTCAAGTCTCGCTATCATATTCTCTGCGTTCCTTGGCGTATTCACGCTCCTCACTGCTCTGGTAGCTCTGGCCCTTATGGCCTACTACAATACTCGCGGAAAGAAGACGGGGCTCCTTGGAAATGCCGTTGTCAGCTTTAATGTTGCGTTGCCCTTCTTCTTTGGTGGACTGGCTGTCGACAATCTACGTCCGCTGCTCTTCATCTTCTTTCTTCTCGCCTTCCTCGCCAATATGGCTAGGGAAATTGCCAAGGGCATCGC
>VBBG01000047.1:0-3517 GCA_005882905.1 Candidatus Bathyarchaeota archaeon
CTGACTCTCATCCCTTCGATCGCCGCGCCGAGCAGAAGTGAGTTGCAGACGTTGTTTCCGTCGCCGACATAGGCGAGGTTCAACCCCTTGAGCTTCCTCTTCGCTTCCTGGATGGTGAAGAGGTCTGAGATTATCTGGGTCGGATGCTCCAAATCGCTCAGAGCGTTAACGACAGGAACGCCCGAATGCTTCGCTAGCTGGGCCACGGTGTCGTGTGCGTAGACTCGAGCAACGATCCCGTCAAGGTATCCGCCCAGGATCCTAGCCGTGTCTTTAATCGGCTCGCCTCTGCTGAGCTGAAGCTCGTTTGCTGAGAGGTAGATGGATTCTCCGCCGAGTCTGCGAGCCGCCACTTCGAAGCTGGTCCGGGTCCGGGTCGAAGGTTTCTCGAAAAGGAGCCCAATAATCTTCCCCCTGAGTGTGGAGAGAGATCTTCCTCCCTTGATAGAGGCCTTGATCGTCTTCCCTCGGGCTAGAACTCTGTCGATTTCCGGTTTGGATGCGTCGGAGACTGATAAGAAGCTCTTCAACTTGGTCTCGCTAGATTGGAGTTTGGCGAAGGGACTGGTAGTTGAAGTTCATGCCACGAACTGGTTAACGATCCCTAGCCATGTGTTCTTACTTCGCATGCAACCCCGACCTTAGAGAGATATTACACTTCCCGCCTCGAGAGGCCCCGACTGTTCCCGTGACAAAGCTCATTGCAGCTGTAGCATCTGTGATGAAAAGGGCTCGAGATCCTTCCAACGTCCGGGCGTACCTCAAAGTGTACATTTGCAGTCTTTTGTGGATGCATCTGCTAAATACACTACTCAAGAGTGGAGTTCAATGAACACTACCATGATGGCTCAAACTGAAATCAGCCTTCTAGGAAGAAAGCTATGACTCAATCGGGTTTCAGTAAGCTCTCTACCGGGAAATTGTTGATAGCTGCGGCTGTTATCGCTATTGTCAGCGGCGCGGCGGTTGGTATGAGCGTAGGATACGTGATACACTATTCCGCGCCTACCACGAGAGAGTTCTACCTGTTTGATGGATCACTACCGTTCAATGACGAGCCGAGACCTCAGGGTTTCGGATATCCTCACGACATTTTCGTGCCCGATCGGATCACGGTCAACAAGGGGGACCATGTGCTGATTCACTATGTGAACATAGAAGACATTGCTGAGGACCACAATTTCGTGATGGAATCACCCTACAGGTTCGACGCCGTCGTCTATGAGAACGCGAGCAACTTGTCAGGACCTGTGAACGGCGGGAAAGGAGCGGTCCTCGGAACATATCACAATGTCGACACCGTACTATTGGGACAGGGCCAGAACGCTACAATCACATTTACAGCAAGCTGGGCAGGGGTATTCCCATACCGCTGCCTCATTCACTACCCCACTATGACCGGGTACTTGGTGGTAATCGGATAAACAGGCGAGAAAAGTGAGAACAAGACAGATTCAGACAAGTCAAGCACGGCTCGGAGGCTGCTAGAGATCTTGAAGTGGTTACGATCGACCGGAGTGGCCCTACTGCTGGTCACAGGCATCATCGACCTCTACTACGGAAACTCGTACGCTGGATTCTATGAGAACCTCTGGTATGTCATGGGAGGAATCTACATCTTCGCCGCCATAGTCATAGCCGCCAATATAGAGCCCCACTTCTCCCAGCTCACCGTCTTCGCCTATGCCCTATTTCTCTGGAGCCCATGGGCAACCACCGCGCTCGAGACAGGCGCTGGACTGGATGCAGTTGCTTATGCTGACAAAACTGTCGAAGCAGTCTTGGCCATAAACATGGCGCTACTGTTCCGCAGTACTAGACCGTCCAAAATTCTGTAGGAACCCAGAACCGGGTCCTATTAGCAGATCTCTAGAGCCCGGAAAGTTCTTCCTTCGAGTTGCTCATTGAGCCTAGATAGGTGTAGACTCCAGTCTTCAAGACCTTCAAAGACAGTAAAGCGCACTTCAGTCTGACCGCGCTTAGCTGCCCGCCTATTAGGGAGAGTATTTCTTCCTTGGAGATGCTTCGCACATCGTCAAGTTTCTTTCCCTTCACCAGCTCGGTGAGCATTGATGCTGACGCTTGGCTTATGGCGCATCCTTGGCCGTTGAACCTGACATCCTTCACGCTGTCATTCCCGTCCAGTTCTAGTTGCATCTCGATAATGTCCCCGCAGAGCGGATTCGAGTCTTTGGCTTTGATATGCGGATGATCGAGTGTCCCCTTGTTTCTCGGGTGACGGTAATAGTCGAGTATGATCTCGGAGTAGACAGAGCTCAAATCTTGAAGACCCTTCCCGCGCGTTCGAGGGATTCGACCAGTCGGTCTATTTCTCCTTCAGTGTTGTAGAGGTAGAAGCTAGCCCGTGTAGTGGCCGCTACGCCGAGCCTCTCCATGAGCGGCTGCGCACAGTGGTGGCCCGACCGGACGGCGATTCCATCCTCATCAAGAAGAGAAGCCATGTCATGCGCGTGGATATCGGCAAGGTTGAAACTTATGACCCCCCCTCGAGTATCAGGGTCTGCGGGTCCGTAGATTCTCATCTGTTTCAATTTTCCTAACTTGTCCAGAGCATAGGCCGTGAGGTCTCGCTCATGGTTTCTGATGTTTCGGAGTCCAACCTTGGACAAGTAGTCGACGGCCACGCCCAGGCCGATAGCCCCGGAAATATCCGTAGTTCCGGCCTCGAACTTGAACGGCGGATCCTTGAATGATGCCTCATATAGGTGGACTTCACGGATCATCTCTCCCCCACCCTGGTACGGCTCCATCTTTTCTAGAAGATCGCGCTTTGCGTAGAGAACCCCTATTCCTGTAGGCCCGCACATTTTGTGGCCGGAGAATGCGAGAAAGTCACAGTCCAGATCTTGGACATCAACAGCAATGTGAGGCACCGACTGGGCGGCGTCTACTAGGACCCGACAATTGTACCGGTGAGCCTCCCTTACCATCTCTCTAACGGGGTTGACCGTTCCGAGAACATTCGACACTTGAGTGACAGCGAAGAGTTTGACGCCGCCGTTCTCTAGGTACCCATGGAACTCTTCTGTTAACAGCCGCCCCTCGTCCGAGATCCCGACATACTTGAGCTGCGCTCCCTTGTCTCGAGCTAGCAGCTGCCAGGGGACGATGTTGCTATGATGCTCCATCTCCGTGAGCATGACGCTATCTCCCAGTCCGATGTTTGATCGGCCCCAAGAATGAGCGACTAGGTTGATCGCTTCTGTCGTTCCTCGAACGAAGATAATCTCTGAAGGGTCCTTTGCGTTGATGAGCTCGGCGATTCTCTTCCGAGCGGTCTCATAGGCGGCGGTAGCCTCTTCGCTTATCTGGTAGACTCCCCGGAAGACGTTCGCGTTATACTCTCTGTAGTAACGATCTAGACCCTCGATCACCTGGACTGGTTTCTGTGACGTTGCAGCACTATCAAGGTAGACGAGAGGCTTTCCGTTTATCTCTCGCTTGAGAATCGGGAAGTCGGCCCTGACTCTCTCTAGATCGTAGGATACAGCCTTCT
>VBBG01000047.1:3719-18702 GCA_005882905.1 Candidatus Bathyarchaeota archaeon
AGATCTGCGCTCTTTGTGTCAGCGACAATGTTGACCCCGTTCCTGTGCTCTACCACGTCCGTTGGGCTGGACTTGTCGAGTTTGAGACCGAACTGGTAGCCTGCGCAGCCTCCCGCCTTTACGAATACGCGGAGGGCTAGAGACTGGTCGCTTACCTGCTTGAGGTAGTCCTGGACCTTCGTCGCTGCCTTGTCGGTTATGCTAATTGCCATTTCTTCCCTATCCTCCTAGTTACTTTTCCCCTTTTTAACCTTGAAGGTACCCGTTACGCCTCTCCGTGCCCGTTGGGAACGGCTTCCAGAACCTCTTTCTTCACCCAATCGTACCCCCTCGCCTCAAGCACATCAGCAAGCTCGGGTCCCCCAGACTTGACCATTCTCCCGTCGAGGAGGATGTGTACATAGTCGGGTTTGATGTACCTGAGGATTCTCTGGTAGTGGGTGATTATCATGACGCCCATCTCTGGGCCGACCAGCTTGTTGACTCCTTCAGCGACGATCTTGACAGAGTCTATGTCCAGACCCGAGTCTGTCTCGTCCAAGACGGCTATCTTCGGCTGGATAATCGCGAGCTGTAGTATCTCGCAGCGCTTCTTCTCTCCGCCTGAGAATCCCTCGTTGAGGTAGCGGGTTGCGAATGACTCGTCCATATCGAGAAGCTTCAGCTTCTCCTTCAACATCTTCCGAAAGTCGAGGACCGACAGCATCTCCTGTCCCAAGTCGCCCTTCTTTCCTCCTTGTCTTACCGCGTTGTAGGCTGTCCGGAGGAAGGTGGAGAGGGATACGCCGGGCACCTCGTAGGGGTATTGGAAGGCGAGGAAGAGCCCTTTCCTGGCTCTCACGTCGGGGGCGAGCTTGATGATGCTCTCGTTGTCGAAGAGGATGTCTCCCTTTGTGACTATGAACTTGGGGTGTCCCATAACGGTAGAGGCCAGGGTGCTCTTGCCGGACCCGTTTGGACCCATGATCGCGTGGATCTCTCCCTGCTTAACGTGGAAGTCTACGCCCTTGAGGATCTCCTTGCCCTCGATTGTCGCGTGGAGATCCTTGATATCCAGCTGGCTCATTCTTCAGGTCTTCCTGTATTGCGCGATCTCTGATGGGCGTATAACATACGTCATATTTAAGGGCGCCAAGACTGGCCACTTGATGCATCCCGGATCGTTAGAAAGTCTGTGACTCCGAGACACTCGTTGGGGTTACAGCCTGATTATTCCTTTGCTGGAGCTTAGTTCTATCCAGCCTTCCGGTTGGTAGATAGAATGCCTATACAACTGACACCCACAAAGATCAAGGGAAGCAAGTATCTCCTCATCCCCAAAGATCTCGCGCAGCTCCTAGAAATCGACGACAAGAGCATCCTCAACCTGACCATTGAAGATGGCGACAAAGGCCAACGGCTCGTCTACTCTATCCGAGAGAAATCTAGCAGCTCAACGGAAAGCTAGTCGCACAGAGCACCAAGATGAATACAAATGGGATTGGTGCCGGAGTTCTTCGTGTTGTTGGGGATCGATATTTTCCTATGCATGAGCCTCCTGAGCGCCTTCCTCGATGAGGACTTGCCATCACGCTTCCAGTACTTGTTCCAAATAGCGGCGATTGTGGGGCTTGGAGAGCTTCTGATCGGTCAGGGATTCGTCGAGCTGATGCGCTTTTGGCTAAGCTTCGTCTATCTCGCGTTAGCCCTTTCCAGTGTAGTCGGCCTGAACGCATACCTTGCGGTAGTGCGTCGGAGAATGGACATTGCATCGACCTTCTCGGGAACGATAACAGTACCGACGCTTATGATCTCAGCGGTCTTCATCTCCTCCTTTCTGGGAGGCGGGGGAGAAGTAAGTCTCTCTCCAGCTGCGATATTGACTCTGTCAGTCTTGGTCTTCGTTGCCAGCCTCAGCATATTCGGATTCCTGCGTGAAGCTTCCAAGCACATCCGCAACATTCCCGGTGGACAAGGGCCAACGTCAGCAGGCCCAGTGCCTACGCCTCCAGGCACGGCGGAGACAGACCTGTCGTTGCATCTTCCTTCTATGCGAGAAGGAGATTGGGAAAAAATCATTGACGACAGAAGTGGTGAGGAATAGCAGATGAGAAACATCAGTGACATCTTGGATCTTAAGCACAAGAAATCTCTCAGGTTGGGGCTCCTACTGGTCTCAACACTATTCATCATAAGCTCGAGCGCACTCGTCTATGCCAGAGTGATCTCTGAGAAAGCGCTCAACGTGGGCAACACAAGCGGAGTCACCACAGGATCAGGCACGACAGCGCCAGCAGGAGAAAGCTACCCGCCCGCCATAATTGTGGTTATAGCATTCTCAGCAATCGTAATCAGCATCAGCCTATTCGGGTTCCTACGCGAAGCCATCAAGCACAAAGCTCCCGGTGGACGAGAGTTACCGTTGACAAGTCCAGCATCCATACCCCGAGGGGAGGGAATCAGCCCGTCATCGCAGCTGTCTCCGAAGCAAGGAGAAGACTGGGAGGAATCTCCGAGGAAAGAAGAGGGTGAGAAATAGGAAGTGAAGTGTGAGAAGTGAAGTGTGAAAGAATGTGCGAGAATCAACGTCCGCAATAGTCACAGAAGACAGTACAGGACGGTCAGCGGGTCTTCTGTTTATGGTAGTACCACGCTAGTTTCCACAAGGTAACACGAACCAGAAGAAGGTTCTCAGTGGCGATTAGGAAGCTAAGGAGTCGAGGGAGGTGAAAGCATAGAATGAAGTTTCTCAAAGTCGAATGGACAAAGAAAAGAGGCAGTATTGCCCTCATGGCGACGGGTCTGGTTGTCTCGGCTTTCATTCTTGGTGGCTACGTAGCTACTGGGAACTGGAATCCGTGGGGCAACAGACACTACTACCAAGTGCTGAACGCGAACTTCCAAGAGTGTCATACTCATGTTGGTGGCACTCCTGAGTGTCAATCAAGTCACAATGTGCTCTTCAACACTGGCGCACAGTACGTAGAAAAGCTGGTGACTTCCAACAACGAAGGCTTCTGCACCGTATCAGCGACCTGTAGCTTCAACTTCATTGCCATGTCAAGCACAGCTACCGCTCCAACGGCTGGTCAGTCCTCTACAGGCTTGACTACGGCAACAACTAGCGGCGACTGTGGTGTTGCAGGCGGTACTGGTGGTCAGAACGGTGCAGAGCTTACGACTAACGGATTCGCAGCCGCTGCAGGCGCAGTGACGGACATTTCAGGGAATTCTCCCCAGAGCTCGACAGTCATAAAGACCTTCACTGACAACACCGCTGCGACAACGGTCGCCCAGAGCTGCCTGGTCAACCAAGCAGCGAGCGGCTCCGCTACCAGAGTCAACCTCGCCGCCGCAACTTTCACCGCCGTCACTCTCCAGGTTGGAGACACCATTCAGATAACGTGGACCATAACCTGGACCTGGAGCTAAGACGCGCCACGCACCCCGCTGAAGAAGACTAAACCACAAACTCGGATGTTTCAATCTCCGAGCAGTCTCCGCGTCTATGGCATTTTGGCCCTAGGTCCGGACCGAGTGGAAATCTCCTTTTACTCGGTTTATCAAAGCCGATCTTCGATAGGCTAAGCCGCTGCATTGTTTTGCAGGTCCGAAGACGAACCATCACCTGTTACAACATGTGTATTCGCTCGTAGGCTCGATTCGTTCTGAGAGAACGGGGACCCGGCTCTTGAGTGGCTTAGTGCTCAAGCCAATGAAACCATCAACCCGTTTTTCCCTGGAGGGAAGTTGAAGCGCGAAAAGTTTCACTGATCGCAATGCTGATCCTTGCAATCGTTGCAGCGGTAAGCATGCCTGTTGGTCATGCAACTAGCAACGTTCACACTTTCTTCACGAACGCTACTACTGTTGGAGCATGCGGAACGCTGTGTAAGGGATTATCTACGACTTCTGGCAGTGCTTCGACTTCGACTGTGCAGACAGGTCTTGCTATTGGTTCAAGTCCTGCGGAGGATTCTAATGCTGCGTCTAACAAGGCCGCGACTTGGACTTCTGGAACTACAATTTCAATTACAGCTTTCGCTACAACCTCGATTGCTGATACGATTATAATTTTTGTTGCGTCGAGCAAGACGACTACTCCTATTCAAAGTGCTCCTTCAGCTACGGGCTTTACTTGTGATGCTTCCGCAAGAAAGGAAGTTGCCATATCGGCAGGTGTTGGGTTGAGCGAGTGGGTTTGTCATACTTCTGCTGCTATCTCTTCCGAAACCGTGACCGTGAACCTTTCAGCTACTCCAACGTGGGCGATTGCACAAATCATCTCCGTTAATGGTGCGGAAGACCCGACTGGAACGTTTAGTCCTTTTGACAAGAACTCAGGATTCGTCTACAGCAGCAATCGCAACTCTGGAGGAGGCACTGCCGCTCCAACTGTGACAGCGGTATCGTCTTTGAATGCCGATGATTTGTTCATTTCGGCTTCTGCTGACACGGGAGCAAATACTCAGACTGCGGGTGCGATTGGTGGGACAACTGGGACTCTCGACATTTCAACGACTTCAACAGGAGCACTCGCGGTAGAGCATAGAAGTGTTACAGCAACTTTGAGTGCTTCCTCATGCAACTTCGGAACTGCCACTTCGAGATGGATTGTCTTCTGTGATGCTCTTCAGTCCGCTCCGGTTTATTACAAAGTCGAGCCTGAGACTTCTGCGTCTCTGACTGGAATTCCTTCGACAGCCGCGAACGGTTTCAGCGGGACGGGTTGGGTTTACAACGTTGCTGGTATTCAGAACGGGTTGCTTGACATTCGAGCTGGAACATGGCAAATCGACTTAACGGGAGCGGTGGGTTCTACGACTGGAACTCCTTTTGCTCGATACTTCGTTACCGCGTGGTCTTGCCCCACTAGCAGTTGCACGACTGCAACTTTCCTGTGGAAGAATTGGGACACTGTAACCAACGTAGCAGGTTCGACTACGGCGACACCCAGAACATATACAACGGCGAGTCAGTCGCAGATTACTTGGACAAGTGGTAACTTCTTAGCGTTTGAAGTCTGGGTTGCGTGGCAATATTCTGGAACTACTACGACTACTACAATGACCGAGACAACAATTAGCACGGCGATGGACTTCATAACTCCTGGATGGGATTACGCTCAGAGTCTAAGTGGGTCAGTGACTTCAGCCTCGGCTTTTGCTAAGATGGCTTCGATATTCAAGTCGCTTGGTGGCTTGCTGAGTTCAGTCTCAAGTTTTGTAGAGAAGACTTCAATCTTCAAAGCCATCGCGGCTTCAATCGCGCTCACAATGGGTAACATGGTCGTCAATGTGAATTCTGGTCAATTGACTTGCAACTCCAGTCCTCGTTCTTGTTCCACCCCTCTCGCTGCAACTTGGAATCTGGGTTCGAGTGCTGCCGGGCGGAGTTCGTTGTTTAGGTCTCTGACCGGTTCACTATCTTCGGCTTCTGGTTTTACAGAGAGGACTTCCGTCCTCAGGGCTTTAAGTGGGGCATGGACTATGACTTCGGGCTTGGCCGAAAAGAACTCGCTCTTCAGGTCTCTGAGCGGTTCTCTGAGTCTTGCTGCTTCCGAGACTAAGGGTCTTGCTAAGGTCTTAGCTGGTTCACTGGGTTCAGCCTCGATCTTTGCTGAGAAGAGTTCGCTGTTCAGGTCTCTGAGTGGCGCTTTGACTATGACTTCTGGCCTCGCTGAGAGATCTTCACTGTTTAGGTCTCTTAGTGGTGCGTTGACTGTGGCTTCGGGTTTTGCTGAGAAGACTTCGCTGTTCAGGTCTCTGTCTGCTTCGCTGTCCATTGCTTCGGGTTTTGCTGAGAAGAGTTCGCTCTTTAGGTCTCTTACTGGTTCGCTATCTTTGGCTTCGGGTCTTGCTGAGAAGAGTTCGCTCTTTAGGTCTCTTACTGGTTCGCTCGGTCTCGCGAGTTCTGAGATTAAGGGTCTTGCCAGGGCTTTGACTGGTTCGCTGTCTCTGGCTTCGGGTTTTGCTGAGAAGACTTCGTTGTTTAGGTCTCTTAGTGGTGCGTTGACTGTGGCTTCGGGTTTTGCTGAGAAGAGTTCGCTGTTCAGGTCTCTGAGTGGTTCGCTTTCTCTTACTGCTTCCGAGACTAAGGGTCTTGCCAAGGTCTTGACTGGTTCATTCGTTTGGGCTTCAGGTTTTGCTGAGAAGTCTTCACTGTTTAGGTCTCTGACTGGTTCGTTGGCTTTAACCTCAAGTTTTGCTGAGAAGTCTTCGCTGTTCAGGTCTCTGAGTGGTTCTCTAGGTCTTGCGGGTTCTGAGGCTAAGGGTTTTGCTACGTCTTTGAGTGCTTCGCTGTCTCTGACTTCTGGTTTTGCTGAGAAGACTTCGCTGTTCAGGTCTCTGAGTGGCGCTTTGACTATGACTTCTGGCCTTGCTAAGAGGTCTTCGCTGTTCAGGTCTCTGAGTGGTTCACTGACTTTGGCCTCCAGTTTTGTTGAGAAGAGTATGTTCTTCACGGCTCTGTCTGGTTCGCTGAGTCTTGCAGGTTCTGAGGGTAAAGGTCACACTTTCTATTATGGCTCTGCCTCTCAGACTGGTTGCGCTGTTAAGTGTGAACAGTTAGTTACTACTACTGGAGCGGCTCTTACTGGAACAGGTGTCAAGGTGGGTACAAGCACTACTTGTTGCTTCGAAGTTCAGCCTGATGTCCCCTCGGCTGCCATAACAGCAACGCCTTCCTCCACCACGCCTACAGGTCAGGCCTGGGTCTATGCTACTGACCTTGGGGGTATAACGATCCAGAGTGGGTCTTGGGAGTTTGATACTACGATTACCGCGTCAAGAACCGGTACTGCAAATATGCGGTTTCTGGTCTGGTCTTGTCTTACTGCTTCGGAAGGAACTTGTACTCTTCTCTTTGATTTCACAGGAACGGCCAACATTGAGTCAACTACTACTGGCCCAATAAAGTATACTGATGTAACTCCAACGGTAGGTCCGTTTTCAAACGTTCACTATCTAACAGTCGAGGTCTGGATTAGTCCTACTGCGTCAACGGGTAACGGTGGTGCGACTGATACCATGACAACCGTTTCAAGCGCCAGTGATGTGATTACTCCTGCTTGGAGATACAGTCAGAGTCTTACCGGTACACTGACTTCTTTTTCTAGTCTTGTTGAGAAGTCTTCGCTCTTCAGGTCTCTGACTGGCTCGCTTTCTGTTGCAGGCTCGCTGTTTGGGGGTCGTACCGTAAACTTGAGCGGTTCGCTAGGTTCAGCCTCAAGCTTAGCTGAGAAGAGTTCCCTGTTTAGGTCTCTGAGTGGTTCGCTGTCTCTTGCTGGCTCTCAAATCAAGGGTCTTGCCAGAGGGCTGAGTGATTCGATGAGTTCAGCTTCGAGTTTTGCGGAGAAGAGTTCGCTCTTCAGGTCTCTGGGCGGTTCTCTGTCTTCGGCTTCAAACTTTGTTGAGAAGTCTTCGCTCTTCAGATCTCTAGGTGCCTCGCTGTCTCTTTCGAGTTCCCTGTTCGGCGGTCGTGCTGTAACACTGACTGGTTCGCTGGGTTCAGCCTCAAGCTTAGCTGAGAAGTCTTCACTGTTCAGGTCTCTGACTGGTTCGCTGTCTTTAACCTCAAGTTTTGCTGAGAAGTCTTCGCTGTTCAGGTCTCTGACTGGCGCGCTGTCTTCGGCTTCGGGTCTTGCCGAGAAGAGCTCGCTCTTCAGGTCTCTGAGCGGTTCTCTGGGTCTTGCTGCTTCCGAGACTAAGGGTCTTGCTAAGGTCTTAGCTGGTTCACTGGGTTCAGCCTCGATCTTTGCTGAGAAGAGTTCGCTGTTCAGGTCTCTGACTGGTTCGCTGAGTTTCGCTTCTGGTTTTGCTGAGAAAAGCTCGTTGTTCAGATCTCTGAGTAGTTCGCTGACTTCCGCCTCGAGTCTTGCCGAGAGGAGTTCGCTCTTCAGATCTGTAAGTGCCTCGTTGAGTTTTGCTGGCTCTCAAGCCAAAGGTTTTGCCAGGTCTTTGACGGATTCGCTAGGGTCGGCCTCAAGCTTTGCTGAGAAATCGTCGTTGTTCAGATCCTTGTCTAGTTCTCTAGGTCTGGCGAGTTCTATCTTGAAAGGTCGCGTTGTAGGCTTGACTGTTTCACTTGGTTCATCTTCAGTCTTTGCGGAGAAAACTTCTCTGTTCAGATCCTTGTCTGGTTCGTTGTCTCTGGTCTCTTCTGAGACTAAGGGTCTCGCTCGGGTCTTGACAGGTTCGCTTGGTTCAACCTCAAGTCTTGTCGAGCGGAACTCGTTCTTCAAGTCTCTATCTGGTTCAATGTCTCTTACCGCTTCTGAGAAAAAAGGTCTTGCTAGGGCTCTTAGTGCTTCAATGTCCGTGGCCTCAAGTATTGCTGAGAAGAGCTCGCTGTTTAGATCTCTAAGTGGTTCTCTGGGTCTTGTGAGTTCCCTGTCTAGAGGTCGTACCATAAACCTCAGTGCTTCGCTTGGTTCAGCCTCAGGCTTTGCGGAGAAGACTTCGTTGTTTAGATCATTGTCAGACTCGCTTGGCTTTGCGAGTTCCCTGTTTAGAGGACGCACTGTGGGCTTGACAATTTCATTGGGTTCATCCTCAAGTCTTGTTGAGAGATCGTCATGGTTTAGGGCGTTTTCTGGTTCGCTGTCTATGGCCTCGAGTATTGCTGAGAAAAGTTCGCTGTTTAGAATCCTGAGTAGTTCGCTGACTGCAGCTTCTGGATTTGTCGAAAGATCTTCTCTCTACAGGTCTCTTAGCGCTTCGATGTCTCTAGCCTCAAGCATTGCTGAGAAGAGCTCAATGTTTAGATCTCTGACTGGATCTCTGGGTCGAGCCTCAAGTCTAGCTGAGAAGAGCTCGCTATTCAGATCTCTGACTAGCTTATGGACTATGACTTCAAGTCTCGTTGAGAAGACTTCGTTCTTCAGGGGCGTAAGTGGTTCACTCGCTTCCGCCTCAAGTTTTGCCGAAAAGACCTCGTTCTTCAGAGCTTTGTCTAGTTTTCTGAGTCCTGCGAGTTCTGAGATTAAGGGTCTGACTAGATCGCTGACTACTTCGCTGGGTTCGACGTCAAGCTTTGTTGAGAAGTCTTCGTTCTTCCGGTCTCTAAGTAGTTCGTTGTCTCTTGCTGCTTCTCAGGCCAAAGGTTTTGCTAGGTCTCTGAGCGCTTCACTTGGATTAGCTTCTAGTCTAGTTGAGAAGAGCTCGTTCTTCAGATCTCTAAGTGGTTCTCTGGGTCTTGTTAGTTCCCTGTCTAGAGGTCGTACCATAAACCTCAGTGCTTCGCTTGGTTCATCCTCAGTCTTTGCGGAGAAGACTTCGTTGTTTAGGTCCTTCTCTGATTCGCTTGGTTTTGCTAGTTCACTGTCTCGAGGACGGAGTGTAAACCTAATAGCATCACTGGGTTCAAACGCAGTCTTTGCCGAGAAGTCTTCATTCTTCAGGTCCCTGAGTGACTCGTTGAGTCTTGTGGGTTCTTTCTTTAGGGGTCGTACTGTATACTTGAGTGCTTCGCTAGGTTCAGCCTCAGTCTTTGCGGAGAAGAGTTCGCTCTTCAGATCCGTGGGTGCTTCCTTGTCGTTTGTCTCAGGTCTCGCTGAGAAATCTTCGTTATTTAGATCTCTGAGTGGATCCTTGGCTTCGGCCTCGAGTATTACTGAAAAGAGTTCCATGTTTAGATCTCTGAGTGGGTCCCTGAGTTCATCTTCTGGTTCTGCTGCGAGGAGTTCGCTTTTCAGGTCTATGACTATTTCACTGGGTTCATCCTCGAATCTTGTTAGGACGTCTTCCTTCTTCAGATCTCTAAGTGGTTCTCTGGCTCCGGCTTCTAGTTTTGCCGAAAAGAGTTCCATGTTCAGATCACTGTCTAGTTCGTTGGGTCTTGTCGGTTCTGAAGCCAAAGGCCTTGCCAGGGGTTTGAGTGCTTCCCTAGGTTCGACTTCGGGTTTTGTGGAGCATATTTCGCTGTTCAGGTCTTTGACTGACTCGCTCGGTCTTGGAAGTTCTTTCTCCAGAGGTCGCACTGTGAACTTGAGTGTTTCATTGGGTTCCGCCTCGAGCTTGGCAGAGCATACTTCGCTGTTCAGATCTTTATCTGATTCGTTGGGTCTTGCAGCCTCTTTCTTCAGAGGTCGTACCGTAACCCTAACCGTTTCAATGGGTTCAACCGCAAGTTTTGTGGAGCATACTTCGCTGTTCAGATCTCTGTCTGATTCGTTGGGTCTTGCAGCGTCTCTCTTTAGGGGTCGTACTGTGAACTTGAGCGCCTCAATAGGGTCGGCCTCAAGCATTGCCGAGCATACTTCGCTCTTCAGGGCTTTGACTGGCGCGCTCGGTTCAGCTTCGGATTTTGTAGAGCACACTTCATTGGTCAGGTCTCTTTCCGGTTCGCTTGCCTCAGCCTCAAGTCTTGCCGGCAAATCTTCGCTCTACAGATCTCTGACGAGTTCGTTCTCCATGACCTCCGGCTCTGCCGTGAGGAGTTCGCTGTTCACCCTGTTCAGGTCTATGAGTGCATCGCTTGCTTCAGCTTCGAGTCTTGCTGAAAAGAATTCATTGTTTAGGTCTTTGAGCGGTACGCTAACTTTGGCTGGTTCTCAGACCAAGGGTTTTGCTAAGGTTTTGACTGATTCGCTGGGATCAGCCTCAGGCTTCGTAGAGCATATTTCGCTATCTAGGTCTCTGGCTGGCTCCCTAGGTCTTGGGGCTTCTCTGTTGAAAGGTCGCACTTTAAACCTGAGTGCTTCCCTAGGGTCCGGTTCGGGTCTTACTGAGAATCGTTCGTTCTTCAGGTCTTTGACTGACTCGTTGAGTCTCATGAGTTCTTTCTTTAGAGGACGTACAGTAAACTTGACTGCTTCATTGGGTTCGGCCTCCAGTCTTGCAGAGCATACTTCGCTGTTTAGGTCTCTGGCTGGCTCACTCGGTCTTGTTGCTTCCGAAGTTAAGGGTCTCGCCAGGGGCCTGAGTGCTTCACTCTCTTCGGCCTCAAGTCTCGCTGGGAAGTCTTCGATCTTCAGGTCTCTGAGTGGCTCTCTTTCTCATGCTGGTTCTCTGTTTAGGGGTCGTGCTGTAGGCTTGAGCGCTTCACTGGGGTCAGCCTCTGGTTTTGCTGAGAAGAGTTCGCTATTCAGGTCCCTGACCGGTTCGCTGTCTTTTGTTGCTTCTCAGACTAAGGGCCTTGCCGAGAGTTTGAGTGGTTCTCTGTCTTCAGCCTCTGGCTTTGTGGAGCATACTTCGCTCTTCAGGGCTTTGACTGGCGCGCTCGGTTCAGCTTCGGATTTTGTAGAGCACACTTCATTGGTCAGGTCTCTTTCCGGTTCGCTTGCCTCAGCCTCAAGTCTTGCCGGCAAATCTTCGCTCTACAGATCTCTGACGAGTTCGTTCTCCATGACCTCCGGCTCTGCCGTGAGGAGTTCGCTGTTCAAATTGTGGCACTGTTTCTGCGTCCTTCGCGTTTCTAGTTGTTGCTCTTGGTGTTCTAATCTTCGGTATTTACGTAGCCAGACAACGTCGGCAATCTCCTAGTCTTCAGGAAGAGCTGGAGTCCGAGGAAGTTATCGTTGATAGGGAAGGCTGGGAGTCAAAAGCTTCCGAGGACGCGGGACGGAATGAAACGAAGGGTCCAGGTGACGAGCAAGGCTGGGAGAAGAAACCCGAAGGTTAGAAATGAAATGTTCAGTCAAGTTGAGAAAATCGCTCCCTGAGCTTCTTCAGGACACGTCATGCCCTAGTCAATGATCACTAGCACTCTTACTACGGACAGTCGCATCTCCACAGCTGATCTATCCATCACGTACACACACTCGGAACCTCAACTTCGCCAACTACCGTGTGGCCTTGAAGCTTGGAAATATGGGAGATATTGGTAGCTGTTATAAGCGCTGGAGCTCCGAACGCGCCGTCATGGATAAGATGGAGAAGGCTTCGGAAAAGAAGAAAGGCTTCGTCAAAGAGTTCGTTGACTTCCTACAGACGTTCGGCGTCATAGGGCTCGCGATTGGCTTCGTCATAGGAGTCGCATCGTCCGCCGTGGTCAACTCGCTGGTCAAGGACATCATCAACCCAATAGTTGGCCTGGTCCTCCCTACTGGAAATCTATCGTCACTGAACGCGACCGTTACTTCTCCGGTCTCGGGGAAACCGTCAGTATTTCTATACGGCGACTTCATCTCACAGATCATATACTTCATCATAATCGCGCTGGTGGTCTTCGTCATGTACAAGCAGTTGAAGCGATTCGGACTGGCCAAACTGTAAGACGCAGGGCTGGTCGTTTGGGTGCGCCGGTCAAGGGTAGGTCCGTATCCCAGTGATGATGAACTGAATCGCTATAGCAGCTATGAAGACCGCCATTACTTGAGCGACGACTGACGAGCCAGTCTTCCCCAGCAACGAGTGGATCCTCGGCGTCTCTCTCATGACGACCCAGCTCAGCAACATCACGATCACGACTGAGCCTAACGTAACCAAGATGCCATATGCTCCAAGTGCTATCATAGTCGTCGTGATTGCACCCGGACCGACTAGGAGGGGGAATGCGATCGGGACGACACCCACGTCTTCGTGCGACCCCGGCTTGGCGAACCTCTCTCCTCTGAAGAGTATGTCGAGAGCGAGCAGGAGCAAGAGTAGTCCACCGGCCATCTCGAAGCTCGGCAGGCTGATGCCGAACAGCGCTAGTAGTTCCTGACCTACCAGAGCGAATATGGTTAGAAGACTGGCTCCGGTATAGATCACGACCCTGAACATCTTTGATCGATCGGGCTCGCTCATTGTGCCCGTAACGTTTGAGAAGATTGGGACGAGTCCGATGGGGTCGACGATGATGAATAGGGCGACGGTGGCCCGTACTAGATCGATTACCGGGTCTGGGCTCATCTGCTCATCCTTGTCCTATCGGTCTCTGGTGGGCCGGGAGGGATTTGAACCCACGACCTTCGCCGTGTGAGGGCGACGTCCGTTCCGTGCTCAACGCGCATACCAGGCTGGACTACCGGCCCGAAAAGCTAGCCTGTAAGAAAGACTATTTCATCTTTCAAGAGGAGGTTGACAAGCTCGGTAAAACGCTATTGCGAACGAGAAAGTAGTTCAGGCTTACGGATCCATCTATCTGGGTCGAGGTCGCGAACCGAAATTCTTGTTCTGTCCGCTACAGATGCTCTTGTGAATTCTGTCATAGAAGACGCGGTCATAGGTCTCTCCGCACTTTTCACAAGTCACCCTCCAAGACTTGTGAGCAGACTTGAACGGAGACTTCTTCATAGGAGCATTACCCATCGCTAATCAACCCAATATTCAGAGACGTCTTTTCTAAAACTTCGCCTAGATGACTAGTGTCGTACGGGTCCGAGCTAAATATTCGAACCTAGCGCGCTGAAATCGGGCGTCTCGTGGGCTCCGCGAGCCTTATCAGCATTCCACATCGTCGATTCTTAGCTGTTGCGGGGAGAAGTGCGTCCAATGCCAGCCAGATTAGCTACAAAGATTGTCTGCACGATCGGCCCAGCGTCAGGCTCTCCCAGCGTTCTTGGTCACATGATCCATGCTGGCATGGATGTTGCCAGGATCAACTTCTCACACGGAACCTATGAGGAACACCTGAAGAGCATAAAGACAATCCGCAAAGTCAGCCACAGACTCCGCCGCCCGGTAGCTATTCTTCAGGACCTTCCCGGTCCCAAACTCCGGGTCGGACAACCAAGCCCTCTAAGGCGAGGGGCAAAATCCCAGTCGCATATCCTCACCTTCCGAAGGCCGTAAAGAAGGGAGACATGATCTACCTGGCGGACGGGTCCATCAGGCTCGAGGTTCTACGTACCTCGCGAGACGAGGTAGAGTGTCGAGTGCTGGTTGGCGGAGACCTCGTCTCAGGCAAGGGACTGAACCTTCCCAGGCTACGAACACGGGTCCCCGCGATAACCAGGGAAGACCGGGAGCATCTCCACTTCGGGCTCGAGAATAATCTCGACATCGTCGCAGTCTCGTTTGTCCAGAGAGCCGAAGACATTCGGATGGCAAGAAGAGTGGCGGAAGAGAAGGGACGAGAAATCTTCGTGGTAGCAAAAATCGAGAAGAAAGAAGCCGTCGAGGACCTGGAAGAGATCGTCAAGGAAGCAGACGGCGTCATGGTTGCACGGGGAGACCTCGGAGTCGAGCTGAGCCTTGAGCGAATCCCGATAGTTCAGAAGAGGATCATATTCGAGGCGAACCGCTCAGCGAAGCCGGTGATAACGGCCACGCAGATGCTTGAGTCGATGATCTCCTCGCCCTCGCCGACTAGGGCGGAGGTGACTGATATTGCGAACGCGATCATTGATGGCTCAGACGCCCTGATGCTCTCTGAGGAGACAGCCATTGGCGGTTATCCGGTCGAGGCGGTGAGGGTTCTCCAGAAGGTCGCGCAGGAAACCGAACGCTACCTCCCCAAAGAAATCACACAACAGAGACGTATGTGGCACGAGAATAGCCAGGAGGACGCGATCGCGTTCGCAGCGTGTGAAACCGCGCTCCAGATATCAGCCGCAGCCATCGTAACACCGACCCGAACGGGAAAGACTGCCCGCCGAGTCTCGAAGTATAGACCGCCCCTGCCGATAGTTGCACTCACCTCGCACGCAGACGTCGAGAGACAACTGCTGCTATCATGGGGCGTCCAGACGGTCAGGAGAGAGATCGAGTCAACAGACACTATCTTCACCGAGGCGGAAAAAACTGTCCAGAGGCTCAAGCTCGCACGGAAAGGCAACACGATAGTCATCGTGTCCGGAGACCCGAAGGGTCCCATGGGACGTACCGACCTGTTGAAAATCCAGAGAGTACGATAGTCTCGTGGGACCTTCAAAGCTGTCCCTGACAAAGCGCATTCTGGTCTTAGCAATCATCGTATACGGAATCTTTCTTGTGGCTCTTGGCACATACACTACCACTTGCCACACCAACGGGAGTGGGTGCACGCCACCCCCCGTGGACCTCGGCTTCTCCCCTCTTTGGCTCTTCATTCCAGAAATCGTTTTGATCTTGGGTTTGGGCCTAAGTTTGGTCCTTTC
>VBBG01000047.1:18985-26548 GCA_005882905.1 Candidatus Bathyarchaeota archaeon
GCTGAAGGCAAAGCTCGGACAGCTCGAATCTGTCACGGGACGACAACTCGGCAATCGGGACAATCCCCTATTCTTGTCGGTTAGATCCGGGGCGCCGTATTCCATGCCGGGTATGATGGACACCATCCTGAATCTCGGTCTCAACGATGAGACCACTGAGACCCTTGCAAAGATAACGGGCAATGAGAGATTTTCTCTCGATGCGCACCGGCGATTCATCCAGATGTTTGGAAAGATCGCGCTAAGCGTGAACGGGCAGAAGTTCGAGGAGATTATCGAGAGCCACAAGAAGAAACTGGGGGTCAAACAAGACGTTGAGTTGAATCCTCAAGCCCTGAGGAAGATCATTCAGGACTTCAAAGAGCTGATCAGGCTCGACTCGGGAAAAAGGCTTCCGCAGGACGCCTGGATGCAACTGGAAATGGCGGTGGAGGCAGTCTTTAGGTCTTGGAGTAATCCTCGAGCAGTCGAATATCGTAGATTCTACAAGATAGCGGACGACCTGGGTACAGCAGTTACTCTGCAGCAGATGGTCTTCGGAAACATGGGCCGAGATTCCGGTACGGGCGTAGCGTTTACGCGCAATCCCTCGACCGGAGACAGGAAGCTCTACGGCGAATATCTCAGAAACGCGCAGGGAGAAGACGTAGTGGCGGGGATACGAACCCCTGACAGCCTCGACGCGATGCCACCAGAGATCAGGCTCGACCTAGACAGAGTATCAGAGACGCTGGAACAGCACTTCAAGGAAATGCAGGACTTTGAGTTTACCGTTGAGAACATGAAACTCTACCTGCTACAGACGAGGAATGGAAAACGGACCGCACACGCGGCCGTGAAGATCGCCGTCGACATGGCTGGGGAGACGCTCATCAGTAGAGAGGAAGCGATTGCGCGGATCAACCCCGGCGATATTGATCAGCTACTCCATCGGACTATAGATCCCAAGGCCCATGTCAAAGCGATAGCCAAGGGTCTCAACGCGTCTCCCGGCGCAGCCTCCGGCATCGCAGTCTTCGACACTGACGAAGCCGCCAAACTGGGCGCTAAAGGGGACAAGGTGATACTGGTAAGACCCGAGACGACGCCAGAGGACATTCGCGGCATCATCCGAGCCCAAGGAATCCTGACTGTCCGTGGAGGCATGACGTCTCATGCCGCGGTCGTGGCTCGCGGAATGGGAAAGGCCGCCGTGGTTGGATGTAGCTCTATCAGACTGGACCCTGACAACGGATACTTCAAGACCTCTGAAGGAATGATTGTCAAGAGAGGAGAGCTCATCACGATCGACGGCTCAACCGGCGAGGTTCTGCTTGGCACTGTCCCGATGATCGAGCCCGAACTTACGGAGGACTTTCGTACACTCCTAGGATGGGCAGACGCGTCCCGGAGACTCGGAGTCTGGGCCAACGCTGACACCCCGGAGGCTGCGAAGAAGGCCAAGGAGTTTGGCGCAGAAGGAATCGGGCTCTGCCGTACAGAGAGAATGTTCAACGCACCGGAGAGGCTGCCAATTGTTAGAGAGATGATAATGGCCGAGGATGAGGATGAGAGAAGAGAAGCGCTTAGACGATTGATTCCGTTTCAGCTGAGCGATTTCAAGGAAATGTTCAGACTAATGGCCGGTAAACCTGTTACTGTCAGACTTTTGGATCTACCGCTCCACGAGTTCCTCCCGTCAGCAGAAGAAGCGGTAGAGGAGATCGAGAACCTTAGGAAGAGACACGCACCCGCCTCAGCCCTGGAGACTGAAGCGCGTCTCCTCACCAAGGTGCACCAGCTGAGCGAGCACAATCCAATGCTCGGTCACAGAGGCTGCCGTCTTGCCATAACGTATCCGGAGATCTATGAGGCGCAGACTGAGGCGATCATCAGAGCAGCTATTGAGACGCGTAGAGAGGCTGGACAGACCGTTAGGGTCCTGATAATGCTCCCATTGATCAGCAGTGCCAACGAGATGATCTATCTCAGACGACATGTTGAGGCAGCCGCCGAGAGAGTGTTCGAGGAAATGGAGGAGAAGATCGATTACAAGATCGGGACGATGATAGAGACCCCGAGAGCGGCGTTGACGGCTGGAGAACTGGCAAAGTATGCTGACTTCTTCTCGTTCGGGACGAACGACCTTACTCAGACCACATACGCGTTCAGCCGGGATGATGCCGAGGCCAAGTTCATGAGCCGATATCTCGAGAACAAGATTCTCACCGACAGCCCCTTCGAAGTCCTAGATGCTCAAGGGGTCGGCAGACTCATCAGCATGGCCAATCAAGAGGGCAGAAAGGCCAACCCGAAACTAGAGGTTGGAATATGCGGAGAGCACGGTGGAGAAACAAAGAGTGTAGCCTTCTTCCACCAAGCGGGCCTCGATTATGTTAGTTGCTCAGCGTATAGAATACCGGTCGCTAGGATCGCCGCAGCCCAAGCTGCAATTGCAACAACAAAGACGATGAGCACGGTCTAACCGCGCCTCAATCAGCGGTTCACGATGAATTCGCCCGGAAGGCTTTATTGGTAGCCGTCCTCGTAACGCGTCGCTCCCTCCAAGAAGCCCGGAAAATGAAGCAGCGTCGACCGACAAACCCTGAACTGCTCGAAGCCATAGGCTACCTCATGAAGGCGGGTAGACAGTATCAGACACCGCTCTGGATTACGATTGCGAGCTTCCTGGGCAAGTCTCACAGAACGAGGATCGTCCTGAATCTAGGCCAGGTTTCGCGGCACGTGAAGGAGGGAGAGGTTGTCGCTGTGCCCGGCAAGGTGCTTGGATCGGGCCTCCCGAAGGAGAAGTTGACCATTGCAGCGTTCAAGTTTTCTCCCCGAGCGCTTCTGAAGGTAGAGAAGGCTGGGGGACGCTGCATACCCTTCGCGCGGCTCGTTGAGGAGAATCCTCGCGGAACAAACGTCAGACTACTTCGGTAAATACGCGCGCACACGTGGGACAGACGAATCGGGGTCTTACCTAGAAGTATTCGTTTTCGAACCAGCTTGAGAGCCGGTCATATTCTCCCTCTGGATCCAGCTCGACTCCAAATCGCGAGAAACACCTTTCCAGATTCCTCAGGTCTCTAAGCAGTAGATCCTTTCCGGATTCGAACTTCGCGGACCTGTCAACGCGGGACGAGAGGTCCACCGCTTGAGGGAAGTCCATCACGAAGAGGCGGCCGTCATGATAGACCAGGTTGTACTCTGAAAGATCGCCGTGAATTATGAATGCGCGTAACAACTTTTCAACTATGGCGATCGCTTGTTCAGCGACCTGCTCAGGCTCATCTAGTACCGCTTCTTTTAGGAGAGGTGCTTTCTCGTCTTCGCCGAGAAACCTCATCGTGAACATGTTGTCGGCTCTCCTCGCGGGTGTGGGAACGGGCACTCCTGCTCGGTAGGCCTTGTCTAAGGTTGTGAACTCTCTCGCGGCCATCGCTCCCATCATATCAGGTGCATAACCAATCTTCGCCTTCTTCCTATGCGGTGTGCTGTGAAGCCTGTAGACTTTCAAGGCGAGTGGTGAGCCTTTCCAGAGTCCCAGGTACACGTTAGCCTCTTTCCCAGTGCCAAGAACTGCAACTACCTCGTCGACTAGCCCGTTGTCAACAGCATCCGCTGCGACTGAGTCGAGGGAGACCTCCTGCACCTCGACGTACCGGCTTCTTCGCCCCGCCAGTAGCTCCTTTCTCTTCCAGAAGCTCCTAGCGGAGGCCAACTCCTTGTTCGACATCTCTTGTTCACTAACGACAAACGCGGCCCTCTTCCCCCAGGCATGCGGTCCAAAATGGTCTGGACTGTCCTAAGGCGTGCTGATGAAAAAGCTGGGGGCTTGCCCTCTCTATGCAGACTGGAGGGCGCGATCAGCTTCTAGAAACTCTTGTTCCATATCGCAAATCCTCCTATCAACCGCTCTGCTCGGGGAGAATATTAGCATTACGTCCGTGATTGCTGGTATAAGAAAAACCTGGGTGTTTCCGTCACTCTTTATCCGGCTACTATGTCACCTTGCGAGGACGAGCGTAGGGTCAGACGGCTCCTCTTTGAGATCCAGTACCGGCTTGGCGAAGCTGTAGATGAGGGTGCATTCTTTCTCGTCAATCTTGAAATTGACGCTACAGATCTTGCTCGCCATCACGCGGAGGAGCTCTGCCACATCTCTCGGAACCTGAAGGTAGGTCGAATTCTGAATCGTCACGGGCTTTGTCGATAGTCCCATAGATTTTCTCCAGAACATTACTACTACGATACCGAACTATCGGCATTATGGCACTCTCTGCTCACAAAATTCTGGCTCATTCAACAAAGACCATGTGAGGTTGTGCGTGTCAGTCTCCTCTCTCGCCTGAAACAAAATCGCCCCGGTTGTGAGTGTGTCTGTGTGTCTTCATTCCCGACATCTCCAGGCGATGGAGTATGATCCGGGTTTGAGGTAACAATTGGCCTAAGGGCATGTTCCTCCTAGGTTGTGTTGTGGTGTAGAATGGGTCTAGCGCACAGCCGCTCTGAGCACGAGGCGTCGGTGGAGCTCGACACAGTCCAGCAGGATACGAGACTAGGCGGCCCCGTGATGTTTGACCTCATTCTCAGATTTCTGCAGACCCCTGGCCAGGTCCTGCTCATTCAAGGACCTCCCGGATCGGGGAAGACGACTTTTGCGCTTGAGATCCTCAACAGTTTAGAGGAGACTCATAAGATATACGCATCGAGCAGAGTAGCCCCGGCTAGACTCCGTCAACACTTTCCTTGGATAGACGAAGTCATCGACACGATGTCCGGGAGAACGGCGAGGGCGAGCTGGATAGACGAGCTTCACGACCTCCGCCGAGTCGAACCGGACACGATCTTCAACCAAGTTCTCAGGCTGAAACACTCGAAACAGAGAGCGGTCCTGGTCGTGGACAGCTGGGAGGGAGCCATTCGAAACACGAACGATGAAGGCCGAAAAATGCTCGAGTCAGCTATCCTCTCCGAGCTCGACGAGAGCAAAGTCAGCGTTGTGATAGTGGTCGAAGATTCCAAGCATGCAAGCGACCTTGGCTATCTCGTGGATGGGATCGTAACCCTGGACCAGTCAGAGCTTGATGGGAGACGGGTACGAACGATCGCGATGAACAAGCTACGCGGCTTCAGCGTTCCCACAAAACGAGGAATATTCTCGCTTGACCAAGCAAGGTTCAGCATACTCCCTAACGGTTTGCGACAGCCAACAATCAACACTCATCCGAAACCGCTGCAGCCTGTTCTTCATCCGAGCGCAGCCTTCTCACTGGGAAGCAAAGACATGGACCGGATGCTAGGCGGCTCGATCCCGAGAGGATCTTTCCTGCTCATCGACGTTGACAGCAGCGTCTCGCCGCTCGAGATTCGGACCATTCTCAACATGATGCGGGCGAACTTCATCAACCAGAAGGGTCCCTGCGTCATCGTCCCAACCGCAGCGTACAGCTCCGACGCTGTCGCAGAGTCTCTCAGCCGGTACGTCGGATGGGAGGCCATAGACGACAGGGTGAGAATACTGGAGTACAACCAGTCCCTCGCTCCGAAGAAATGGAGGCTTGTGATGAAAAGCAATCTCTCGGATGATGTCAAAACCTTCGCTCGTGCCTGGGACGAACTGGCACTAATCTCGCCGCACAGAATGCTTGACATTAACGTCGACAAGGCGGTACAGGTTTACGGTCGTGATGAGCTTTCAGTCCCAGGTCTTACCGAGTTAGGGGCGAACATGCGAGACACCGAGGGCCTGAACATTGCAATAGCCTCTACCGATTCGAAATTGAGGGATCAGTGGTTGTCGGTGGTCGATTACCATCTTAAGATCAAGAACGCTGACGGTTCTCTCGTCATGTACGGCGTAAAACCCTTCACACCACTCTACGGGGTCGACCTAAACTTCGACAAAGGCTACCCAGTGCTCAATCTCATGCAGATAGTCTGATTGACGATAGCCCAATAAACAAGCCACTGCGTCCTCCTAAGCTGGTCAGGTCGCGTCTCGGAGTTCGCAGCCGATAAGGGCTTTCCCTGACGCTCTTTCTGGCGAGTGGTCTTCTTGAAGAGACGCATTATTGACCGGGGTAGCAATTTTTCTTGCTTACGCGTCGCCCAGTTCTCAGTAAGCTCTCAAGATCTGCCCAAGGCGCGTTTAACGGCCTCTCTATCACGGAGGAGGTATGAGGTAGCCTGCCGGGTTCGAAGATTGATTCTACTGATTCCTTCAGTTACGAGACGGATCAGCTTCGTGGGGTGAGTCTCCACGTCATGCCACTGCCATCCCTGGTAGGTTCGGGCGTCTCTGCCGGTTTCTTCGTGCACAAGAGCAAGTCGCAGAGTCTTCCGATATTCGGGAAACCTCTCGAGGAAATAGGCAAGCTTGTTATCAGCTGCTTCTAGAGGCTGTAGCGTTGCGCCTGTCAAGGACCAGCCTGCCTGCCCAAAGATCATTGTAGCGGATTCGACCGAAAACATTGTGATGCGACACAGTACACAGCGTTGGTAACAAGCAACTTACTCCTTTGAACCCTGTTCCAGAGGTCAAAACCTGCCCAGTTTCGCTCTCTCGTATTGCGAGACTCAACTGCTTTTGAGATTTCATGGCTGGTAACGAGTTGGGTAACCGTGAATGGTAACAATAGATGGAAGATCTGCCCTGAAAACAGAACCCCAATGAGAAGCAAGGTTTTGAAAATTTATGCCCGATGACCGCCAATTCCGGAGCTAGGGCGTGATTCTATTTCGGTCCCTAGGAAACATTGTAGCTTCACGAATATTCTCCCGTCCGGTGATCTTCATTGTCAACCTCTCCAGTCCTATGGACCAGCCTGAGTGGTAGGGTGCCCCGTAGCGGAACGCGTCCACATACGACTTGAAACTCTCTGGGTTCAGCCCCTTAGCCTTCAGCCGGCTAATCAACAGACTCGGCAGATGAATTCGCTGGGTCCCGGAGGACACTTCTAGCCCGTTGTAGATGAGGTCGAAGGCTCTGCAAGTCTTCCCATCCGGATTCGGCATAGCATAGAACGCCTTCAACTCTAGAGGCCAATCGACCATGAAGAAAGCCTTCTTCCCTACAAGTCCAGCAAGCTTCTTCTCCTGAGTCTTCGAGAAGTCCATCCCGTACTCTATCTCTTCACCACTCTTCCGAAGCAAATTCACAGCCTCCGAGTACCTAATCCGGGTCAGGGGGAGGCTCAGCAGGTCCAGGTCTTGACCGAGCCGCTTCAATTCCTCACTGCACGCTTCGCGCACGGTCTTTACGCAGTAAGCCAAGTATTCTTCTAGCACCTTCATCACGTCCTCGTCAGTCGCGAACGACTCTTCAATGTCCATCTGCCGCACTTCGTTCAGATGGGTCGGCTGCTCGAACTTCTCAGCCCGGAATATCGGAAGAACAGTGAAGACCTTCTCGAACGCTATCGCGCACATCTGCTTGTACAGCTGCGGCGACTGGGCAAGATACGCCTCCTTCTCGAAATACTTCAACGAGAACAGTTCGGCACCCCCCTCGCTCGCCGAGGCGATGATCACCGGCGGCTGAATCTCCACGTAGTGTCGTTGAGAGAAGAAATCGCGGAA
>VBBG01000079.1 GCA_005882905.1 Candidatus Bathyarchaeota archaeon
TCCGAATCAAGGTCGAATCTCTTGAACACATTGTTCAGCAGTCTCTTGGTAGCTATCTTCCCAAGTGACTTGCGAGCTTTGCTGCCGACGCGTCTTTCCAGTTCGTTCCTGTCGCATCGTAGGCGGACAAAGCATACCTTCCCGCCGTGTGAATTTACCTTTCGGATGATTCTTCTGACGAAGGGGTCATCAGTCGTCTTCCCGTAGACAAAAGTGAATATGGTGTCGACTCCTTCCTTGGCGGCTTCTTCCATCATTTCTGTTCGATACTTGTCTGTGAGGCGCCAGAAAGGCCTGGTTCCAAACTCGAAGAGGGATTGGACGAACTGGATGGAGACATGGTTGTGGAAGAGTCTGAAACCAGTCAGCTTCGCGAGTTCCGTAGCAACTGTCAGCTTTCCGCAAGCTGGCGGTCCGTAGATGAAAACGAGTTTCATTCCGGCTCTTACTTCACGCTGGACATGCTGCTGGATGCTCGCAGGTAGTAGGCCCAGTATCCCTTCCAAGGACCATACTTCTCGGCGATCTGGTCAAACCTTGCTTGGGAGAGAGGCTTACCCTGCCCGTAGACCGTAGACGCGGCCTTCAATAGCCGTTTCTCGACAGCCAGTTTCTCCATCCGTCCCAAGCCGCGAAGCATTATCAGCTTTGACGACCAGCCGCCGATACCGTTGATCCTGCTCAACCAACGCTCCACCTCATCATACTTGGCGGTTCGCAGGAAACGCTCATCAATCTCGCTGAAAGCCTTCACAACTCCCATCAAAAACTCGACCCGCCTCTTGTTCCGGACCAGAGGCATCAACTCATCTTCGCTGGCGTGAGTCAGTCGGGATGGCTCAGGAAAGGCACGATACAATCGGCGCTCAATCTCCAAGCCGGTCCCAAACTTCTCCATGATCGCCTGCTTGACTTTCTGGGCCGCGCCCATCGGATAACGCTGGGACAGAACGGCCCAGGTGGCAGATTCGAACGGGGTGATGAACTTCACATGGTGGAGGCCGTAGTACTTCTGCAGGACTGGCGCAAAATCCACATCACCATAGCCGATTCTGTAGAAGGATTCCAGATCATCAGAGAGACTCAAGAAGAAACCAATACGATCGATGACCGCGTCGCGAAGGCCCGACGATAAAGGTCTCTCCGAATAGAGAGTATACTTGAGCCGCGGGTTCTTGATGAGACCAGTCGATCTGATCTTAAAGACGACGGTCTGCCCGCCAACAGCGACTGCTCTGGTCAGTGACTGCTCTTCGATCTGGTGATCGTCCCTCATCGGCGTAAAGGCGCCGAGGAAGTCTAGAGACTTCGCAAAGTCGAAAGGCGGTTTAGGGGTGAGGAACCCCTCTTCCGTGGATAGGCTTGACGTAATCCTGTCCGCGTGAATCATTGACCTCATCCATGATCTGCGAGACCTATAGGTTTAGCAGAATCCCTAGACAGCGACGTTCACGATAGGTCAACCTGAACGTGTCGAGGATATTAGAAATAGAACCATGCCCAGCTGACCACTTGACAGTTTGAAAGCTTCGAAGTCTATAGTTCAGAGGGGTGGTCAGAGTCTTGACTCGGGCTTTCGGGCGCACTACAACGCTGGTGTGGAAAGAGATAGACTCCTCAGAGGCACTTCGAACCTTGAGTTCGAGAGGACGAAACGAATCCTCTTGCACTATCTTCCAAGCAGGCCCGCGACCATACTCGATGTGGGAGGAGGGCCGGGCAGATACTCATTCTGGTTGTCAGAGATGGGTCATTCAGTACATCTTGTCGACATTTTGCCATTGCACACTCGACAGGCACGGGAATTCCAGAGAAAATCAAAGAACCGACTCGCTAGCATCAATCTGGGAGATGCGCGCAGGCTCGATTTCGATGACGGCTCCGCCGACATTGTTCTGCTGTTCGGACCATTGTACCATCTCGTGCGAAAGAAGGAGCGTCTCAAGGCGCTCGCAGAAGCCCGTCGCGTATTGAAACCGGGCGGCTTGTTGTTCGCGGCAGCTATCTCGAGATTCACATCAGCCGTTGACGGTTCTCTGAGAGGATTCATCCGAGACCCAGAATTCATGACGATAATCCAGCAAGATCTCAAGAACGGTCAGCACAGGAACCCCTCGAACAAGCCCGAGTACTTCACAACCTCCTTCTTTCATCACCCTAGCGAGTTTGAAGCTGAGATGAAGCAGGCCAGGTTCAGATCGGTCAAAGTCTACGGCGTCACCGGTTTCGCCTGGCTGTTGCCGAGACTCGACCAAATATGGAGGGATCCAACGCTGAAAGCGCGATTGATGAGTATCCTGGATCGGACAGAGTTGGAACCATCAATGCTTGGGATAAGCGATCATTTGCTAGCTGTCGGAAAGAAGTGAACGTGTATTCTGCGAGCTTCGTAGATTAAGTGGGTGAGGATTAGGCCTATTTCGGAGCCGAGAGAGCTTGGAGCCGCGTGGAGCGGACAGTACGGGCGACTTGCAGAGCTTTTCTCTCGAATGTTGCCGAAGCAGAGAGGCGTCCTCGTTGAGATTGGATGCGGCAAGGGACAACTTACGATTCCTCTGGCCGAGAGGCTCCCTCGATGCCAGATCATTGGCCTGGATAGATTCAGGGGATCCTACTCTCAAGTCCAGACCGAACTACTATCGAACCTTGCTAGCCTCGGAAAGAACTTGGCGATCAAGGTCATCGTCAGCGACTACAAGGCCTGCTGAGCAATCAGCAGAATTCGAAATACGACGCGATAATCTCGAGCGAATTCCTCCCTGAAATAGACTCCAAGAGTATGCGCGGTTTCTTCGTCGAGTCATATCGAGTGCTCAAAGCGGGAGGAACCACAATTCACTCGTTCCTATCGCCCAAACCAAGGAACGGAAGACAAAGACGACTCATTGAGGCTGATAGCGACCCGAGATGGACCAAGACTCCTCCAACGGAATGGTTTTCCCCACCTCCAAGGCTGGTTCTAGAATATCTCAGGCTAGCAGGATTCAAGAGACCAATGAGGGCCAGATTGAGGAGTGGACTCGTGATTCGTTCCACTGCGGCGAGGGAGCTTCTGAAGGACTGGGACATACGACAGTTTTACTGGCAAGCCCATCGAGGAGTACTGGAGAAGGAAGGCCTAGAGATTCCAGACTGGCTAGTGATAAGCGCATGCAAAATCTCCGGTTAGACCTGGCGAGAATCGGGTCAAGGCGGTCCGGACCCGGTCCACGTCGCCTAAGCGGGTCACTTGGCAGTTTTTCTTCTCGCGAGGAAAATGGTCACTGCGACTACAGCTATAATGACGACTGCAACACCTACCCACACGGTCAACGGAATGTTCAGTACACCCATTGGGGACGAGCTAGAGGAGCCTACTGTTACTTGGACGGTCGTGGAGTGTGATAAAGACCCGCTGGTCGCGGTTACGTTGACGAGGTAGGTCCCGTTTGTGACTGAGCTGTAGAGTCCCCCAGCCGCCGACACGGTCAATGTTGATGTCGTGGTTCCGCTTGATGAGAGAGTGAGCGATGTTGGGCTGAAGGTGGGGCTAGGTCCGGGGGGAGAGACGGAGGCAGATACGCTGACTGTGCCGCTGAAACCGTTCTGGCTTGTCACGGTGAGTGTTGAGCTTCCCGATGAGCCCTGTTGGATGCTGAGGGAGTTCGGACTGAATGTGACAGAAAAATCCGGAGTCGGTGGAGCTTG
>VBBG01000048.1:0-5513 GCA_005882905.1 Candidatus Bathyarchaeota archaeon
CCGGGTTCACTTCTCGAAAGCTGCTGCGGCATAACCTACAACGGCGCTCCTGTCTCCAGTCACGTCTCCGCTTGTCTGGTATGAAAGCAAATTCGTTTTCTTGGCACCGAGTAGCTTTACTGCATGGATCATAGCTGTCACTGGGCCGTATCCGCACGCCGATACCGCCTCCTCTTCTACGGTCTGCTGGAATTTTTTCTCGTCCATTTCCAGTGCCGCTTGGATCGCTCGCCTGTCTTTCGGCGCAGCGATTTCTTGGGCTTCGTAGTGGGTCCAGTCGGAGGATGCGATGATCGTTGCGTTGTGTCGTTCTGCCGCTCCCATGATTGCTTTGCCGATATCGATGCTTGTCCGGAGGTCTTGGAGCATCATGCAGATGGGGACGAATTTGAATTGTCTTGGATAGATGAATTGAAGAAAGGGCAGTTGGACTTCTATGGAGTGTTCGTTTCGATGGGCCTCTTCTTCAACATCGATTATGTCCGCGTCATCGACAATCTCCTTTGCGAGCTCCTCGTCTATGGGGGCCTCTCCTAGAGGCGTGCTCCATTCTCCCTCTGTCATTGTCGAGACTCCGCTCCCCATTCCCGTGTGGTTGGGTCCCAGAATGATTGCGGATCCAACGAGTCCCATTGATCCGAGATGGTTGTAGCTGTGTGCTGCTACGGGTCCGGAATAGACATAGCCCGCGTGGGGAACTATCAGCCCTAGGAGGTTCTTGTTTGGAGTTCCGGGGATTGCTGGGATCGATCCTGGTCCGAGTTTGTGGAGGAAGGATTGTTGTATCTGGGTTCTAAGAGCCCCTTCTGTGTCTGGGTAGAAGGCTCCCGCTTGGGCTGGCCGGCGTCTCTTCACGCCTCGCCACCGGCTCGTCCCATCGGCATGGCGGCGAGCTTCGTCTCGAAATCATCTATTGTTAGCGGAATACTTCCATCCTGTGGAATCTCTCCACGCTCTCTCACAACCTGCCGGGCTAGGAGCCAGTAGACCACTGCGAGGGCTCTTCGTCCCTTGTTGTTTACGGGAATGACAAGATCGACTCCTGAGAAAACATTGTCCGTGTCGCACAAAGCTATGACCGGTATTCCTACGGCAGTTGCTTCCTTGATGGCTTGCCAGTCTGCTCTTGGATCGGTCACCAGCACGACTTGTGGTTCGGCGTGTTTTGGCTGCAGCGGGTTGGAGATTAGTCCGGGCATGAACCGGCCTACCACGGGGAGCGTCTTTGCCACTTCGGCGAACCTCTCCACGGGTGTTTTGCCGTAGAGTCTTGATGATACTGCCATGACCCGGATAGGTTCAAAGCGCGCCATGAACCGGGCGGCTATCCGGATCTTTTCGTTTGTCTCCCCGATGTTTAGGATGAACAGTCCATCAGGGCGGACACGGAAGATGTACTTTTCCATGTCGACTGTCTTGATCCTCGTTCCAATATGGAGACCCGCCGCCAACAGTTCTTCAAGTGATAAGAGAAGGTTTTCGGCTCTCGGTATTGCTTCTCTCTCGTCGAAGTCCTGGCTCTCCATCCAGCAGGACCTAGGCTAATTCGCTCCGTCTCTTCGCGGTTACCTGCGCATACTTTAGGAATTCGTCGATTATTTCGACGTGCGTTATCATCATCCTCCGGCAGCAGTATCTTCTGAGTCCTAGCTCGTCGAGAACCTTCTGGGGTTTGTCGCCTGCGCGTACTCGCTGGTTGAAGGTCTCCCACTTGTCGGCGATCTGCTTGCCACACGTAAAGCATCTAACAGGAATTATCATTCTGGGCTTGTCACCGGTACGATTTCTGCTTCCTCCGTCTCGCGCTGGGTCCGCCGAACTTCTTGGGTTCTGCGACCCTCTGGTCTCCTGCAATCATCACCCTATCGAACGCCATGAAGCTCTTTCTGAGTTCGGTGCCCTTTGTCCATCCCGCTAGCGCTCTGGCGATTGCTATTCGAGCAGCCTCGGCTTGACCCATTACTCCACCGCCTTCAACGTTGACCCGGATGTCAACCTGCCTCGACCTGTCGCCTGCTATCATTAAGGGTTCTTGGATTTTCATCCTCGCAACCTCTGGGGACATGTATTCGAGGGCGAGGTCGTTGATGTAGATGCGTCCCTTTCCGGGCTTGACGATCGCTCTTGCGACGGCCGTTTTTCTCTTCCCTGTCTCAAGGGCGACCTTCTTCTTTTCACTCACTCACGAATCCTCCGATTTCCTCGGATAATCTCGCCACTGTAATGTATGGAACTCTGAGTTTAGATGATTCTGCGCCCTCGATTGTCTTTCCAGGTCGGTCACGATATTCGTCTGGTGTCCCAATGTAGACTTTGACCCTGTGAAACGCTTGCTTTCCAGAAGGTTTTTTCCAAGGGAGCATTCCTCGGATGACTCTGCGGACGTAGCCGTCCGGCTTTCGTGGGTGCGTTGGGCTCTTCTCTAAGTTTCCGAGGGTTCTGGTCTTCAGCTTCTGTTTTGCCCTAGCGACAACTCTCTCCTTAGTACCTGAGATTACTGCTCGTTCCGCGTTGAGAACAACGATCCGGTTTCCCTCTAGAGCCTTTTTGGCCACGTAGCTCGCCATTCTTCCAAGGATGAGGTTGGACGCGTCAACGATCTCTTCTGACTGAGGAAGTGATTCGGGCTTTTTCATTTCTCGACTACTGCTCCGAGTCCTTCTTCGAAGCCGAGTGTCTTTCCGTTGATCAGTCGTGCTGCTTCGAGTACGAGTTTCTCTGGCGGCAGTGTTCCGGTTGATTCCACCAAGAAATTGAAAGTTCGTAGTTTCTCGTCATAGCTGTAGGTGCAGGCTGAGGCCGGCTGCCACTTTGCGTGATCTCTTCCCCTTCCTAGCCGAGCGTATGCCTCAAGCTTCACCCTCTGTCCCTGAGCGAGTTTTACGATTGGGATCTTGTCTGAGACGGGCTTCACCTCTGGATTCTCCGGCTTCAAATTTGACGTGTACACTACTTCGACTGGGTCCGAGGCTTCAATCTCAAGCGATAATGATGCTCTGCATTTTTCGCATCCCAGTTCGCTCTTACATGTGCATTCTTCTGGCAGGTTGTATGTTGGGTCCGTGGTTACAGGGATTAGCCCGAGGCGGTGGGCGAGTATCTCGTCGTACATGACAGAACTGTTCTCGAGAATCATGACGTCATCGATCGCCATAACTGGGACTTCCGCGAGGATGATTCGTCGGATCGCATTCGCGAAGGCTGGCGAAACATCGGAAAGAACAAAGCGTAAGGTGTCTTGTTCCCTGTTCAGGACCTTGATATCCATCTAATTATCATGCTTCCGACGCTGAAGTGTCCAGCCCGCCCCGTCGGACTTTATTTAAAGCTAACGAGTTTTTAGCTGTATTAGAGACCCGGGGAATCGCACATTCCCTATCTGAGCCATGTAACTCTTGGAATGATCCTCATCACAGCAGGAGTCCTGCTGGCCCTATTCGTTGTGATCCTCTCTATAGCTAAGACAGACAAGGTGAAAGCGCGAGGAGGAGCGGTCGTAATCGTCGGGCCCTTCCCTATTATCTTTGGAAGCGACAGAGAATCAGCGAAAGTGCTTTTGGTGCTCTCGATAGTTCTAGTCGCCGCACTCATCGTGTTACTGTTGCTTCAAGGATATTTCTAGAGTGAGACCATGGGCCCGGAGAGGACGCGTCCACTTCTTCTTGCAGTCGCGTTTGGGCTCATTCTTGTTGGCTCTGTTCTTGTTTTGTCGGGTTCGGTAATGTCGGGTTCCGCGGGAGGCTGTTTCTTCTGGCCTTTCCCGGTCATTCTCGTTTGCGGTGCTGGGTCCGATGGTGCGCCGTACATCTCCATAATTGTCGCCCTGGTTGTGGTCGTGTTGATCTCGTCTCTATCCTTCCTTTGGATGCGCAGAGTTGCGGGAATTTCGTCGAGTTTGTAACTTGGTTCCGCGGAATCTTGGCTGTCAGCTTCCGTAGGTTATGATTCCAAAATAGACGCTTACGAGTCCTACTGCTATCGCGACTGGTGGAAATGCGAGTACTGTTCCTATGAACTCGAGGATATCTTCGACGAATCTCAGGAGTGTGTATACGATCAGAATGGTGATGATGAAGACAACACCGAGGATGGTTGTGCTGGATACCGAGAAGGCTGTGTGGAGATATGCTGCTACGAGGATCCCGACTCCGAGTGCCATCAGTGAGGCCCAGCGTACGTTCCGGAGCGGGCGGGAGAAGAGGAGTATTCCGAGCACGGCCATGACAACCAGGTAATATTGGAGGTACGAGTTGTTCAGACTCGGTCCGGGCGCGAATCCTATTCCGAAAATGCTTGAGAGGATGCCCAGGCCGAGCGCCAGGTCTATCGTGACAATGATTACTGCGACTCCTACGGCGAGTCCGACGATTACCAGGAGTTTTTCCAGGCCTTTCGAGACTCGTTTGAACAGAGGCGCCGCTGCGCAGACTCCTCCGACGATTAGGAGAATGGCTGTTGAGACGACCATCGCAGTACTCAGTCCAATCGGTCGAGGGAAATAGTTTAAACGGGTTGTTACGGTTTCTCTTCCGTAGCTTCTGCTGGCGTTTCTTCCTCAGTCTCTGGGAGCACTAGCGGTTGTTCCGCTTGGACCTCTTCCCTCACTTCTGGCGAGACCTCGGGGAGGATCGGCGCGGTTGGTGCGGCCGGCACTCCCGCTTCTTCGATTATTCTGGTTACCCTCTTGCCTGTTGGTGCTGCTCTTGCGGGATGTTGAGCATTGGTCAGCGGGCTTCCCTGGTGGAAGGCGATTCTGGACTCTTGATCTCGAAGGACGACGTAGCTGGGCACGGTGACAATGTCGCCCGCGACACTAATGTGACCGTGGATGACGAACTGACGTGCCTGGTGAATGGACTTGGCTAGGCCTGCTCTGTAGACTATGGTCTGGAGTCTTCGTTCCATCAGATCCTTGACGTTGAGATCTAGAATATTGTCGACTGCGGCTGACTCTGGGAGAACTCCCCGACGCGCGAGGCTTGTCAGGTATTGCCGTTCAAGCTGAGCACGCGCTTCTTCCTCTGATCCCAGTAGTGTTCTCGCTATTCCTCTTATCTGCGAGAGGTCGGTCTCGTGCCTGCGCAGTTCTCTCTTGTTTCTGAGCCCGTATTCTCCGACTAGATGAAGCTCCTCTTCAAGCTGGTCTTTACGCCAAGGATGTCTTGGGGTCTCGTAGGCCTTGTGCGGTTTTCTTGGATCTCCCATGCTTCTTTCTACTTCTTCTCTTCCGCAGGCTTCCTCTGAGCTGCTCGAGCTGCTTCCATGAGAACCTTCTTCTTCACACCGACCGCCTTTCCAGACCTTCCTGTTGTCCTCGTTCTCTGGCCTCTAACCTTTAGGCCTAGTGAGTGTCTTACTCCCTTCCAGCTCCTGATGTCTTTCATCAGGTCCACGTCAGACTTGATTTTTAGAACCAAGTCGGGTCCGACGAGATGCATGTCTCGTCCCGTCTCGATGTCCTTCCGTCTGTTAACCATCCGTGGGGGGATGCCGTGCTTTAGGGGATCGCGGAT
>VBBG01000048.1:5796-7102 GCA_005882905.1 Candidatus Bathyarchaeota archaeon
CGAGTTTTTTCCGGTGATTTCTTTCTCGCAACATGCTCGTTGATCTGTTTTTCGGTGAAAAAGTTCGCGCAGAGAAATTTTTCTCCGTTGAAAGAAAAAATTTCTTGGACAGAAAACTTACCGGTGCCTGCAATCTTCGTGCAAACAATTCTTAAATACGCGGCGGGCATCGTTGTGATCATCCGGAAAAATTCGGACTAGAAAAACTTCCAGAAATGTTTGGGCCACATCTAACTCTCGATTTGTCGGAGTGTGATCCTCGAAAGCTCTCCGATCTTTCTCACATCTACGATATCCTAGACGAGCTTCCCGATGTTATCGGGATGCACAAGATCACTCCGCCCTACACGTTCATCTATCGCCCCAGCGAGAATCCTTCAGAATGGGGAGTCAGCGGCTTCGTCATAATCGCTGAGAGCCACATCAGCATACACACCTTCCCGGACAAGAACTCGGCCTTCGTCGACGTTTTCAGCTGCAAACAGTTCGACATCCACAAGGCCGTCGACTACATCGTCGCCAAACTTGATGCTCACAAGGCAGACAAGAAGCTCTCCGGGCGAGGAAAGGAGTATCCGCGACAGATCGAAGCGGCTCGAGAGATCGTGATACGATCCCGCCCCAGCCTGAAGCGGTAATCCGGTGTAGAAAGCCTCAGATTAGCTTCACCCACCCAAGTATGCGCAAGGAGGAATTCCAAATCGCCCAAAGCTTCCACCAGCTTTTCTATGACAACTCCCCCTTCTAACGCCCGTCTGCGTATTCAACTTCGAAATCAGCCCAGAACGCGATTCTAGGCATTCGATTCGAAACTCCGACTTTTTCGCGCTGATTCATGCGCATAACTCGCATCTGAAGAACGACTTACCCGTCGATTCTGCGCGACAAATCTGAGTCAAAGCCCAGACCGGGTTCAACTGGAGGCGGCCTCTCCAGAAAATCTCAAAAGCGTTGACCCTCGCGACGCAGACCCCATGAGATTTACGGGAGCCAAGAAATCTTTCTCTCCTACACCAAACTTCTTTTCCTGATATCTCTTCTACATGTTGTTATCTTTCCTTTTCTGTTATCTATTATGTGACCCCCCGGGGGCATCATCAAACTCTAAAACTCCTTCACACTTTCTGTCCAGTCAAATGTGTTGGCGCCGGGAGTGGGATTTGAACCCACGCGGCCCGAAGGGCCACAGGCTGACAGGAGAGCCTATTCCAGACATGGGCCCGCGTGCTAGGCAGACTGCCCGGTACCAGGCTCCGGAATCCCGGCCTACCAGACCAGACCCCCTCAACAACTATTTTTCTCCTTT
>VBBG01000048.1:7116-15301 GCA_005882905.1 Candidatus Bathyarchaeota archaeon
AAGAATGACGAGAGTGGCGATGGGAGCGGGCCAGCCAACAACCCTTGACGGGCGAATGGCAGTGCCCGCGCCCGGGGGACGCCACCCTTACGAAACCCTAACTATGGGAACGGTCCTAAGCCGTGTGTTACCCAGCCCCGGCGGGACCCGTAACCGTCGCAAATTGCCTCTTGGAGGCACGATTTTAAGAGACTAAGCCCTCCTAAGAGCAGGCCATCTTGGAGCGCTGCGCAGTATGTGGGGCAGAAGAGTTCATCCCCTACGTCTGCCGATATTGCGGCCACGTTCACTGCGTCTACCACCGGCTACCGGAGAATCATGAATGCCCGAACATTTCACAGGCCCGCGCACCGAGACAGCCTGTGCACCTAGAGCGTAGACAAGGCGGGACTGCACTACGACTGATACGTTCGCCTCGGATCAGCCTCATGCCTGGACGAGAAATTCTGGCGCTCGGTATCGCATGGATAGTGCTCGGCGTCAGCTTCTCCATGAGATACCTGTACCAACCGAGCTGGTGGTCTCAGCCGATAGCGTTATTCGAAGTCTTCCTCTTGACGCTACTCATCATAGGAACGAGCTTCTTGGGACACGAGCTGGCCCACAAGTTCACCGCCCAGAGATACGGTGCTTGGGCTGAGTTCAAGCTCTGGACCGTAGGAGCCATCATGTCACTCGTCTTTTCCGTCGTATCACAAGGAACCTTCATCTTCGCTGCGCCTGGAGCTGTCTACATAGCGTCTCGATCAAGCTATATCGGCGATGTGATGGATCGAAAGACAAACGGGATCATCTCGCTCGTCGGACCCGTGATAAACGTGGCCGCGGCCGCTGTATCAGCCGTGATCTATCTCGCTCTCTTGGCCGCTGGAGTTGGAGTAAAGATCTCCGGATTCGACCCCATAACCCAGGCGATTCTGATCAATCTCTGGCTTGGAGCGTTCAACATGATACCGTTTTTCATCCTGGACGGGCAGAAGGTGCTCACGTGGAATCGGGCAGTCTGGGCGCTTGTGACAATCCCTCTCTGGACTGCCACCGCTGTTGCTATCGTCCTGTTACGCTGACCGTGAACCCCATCTCAGCGCGCTCGCGCCAGTGAAACGGTATTCTTGGCCACACATGGGACAGACGATGCTGTACTCCTCATCGGCCGTGACCTTGACGATGATCTCATTCCCGCAGTTGCAGAGGAGGGAAACCTCGTTCGTTGTCATTAAGGAAGGCTCAGCTTGGAACCTGAACCGTCTGGGTTGACCTGGTCTTCCACATCCGAGGGTATGTGTCGGCCGGCATTATGACTCTGACAGTCTTAGCCGCCATTCCACGCTCCTCTTTGAACATCTGCTCGCTCGACAGGAGGGCCCTTGACAATGCGACCAGCTCCTCTTTCAGGGTGAACAGTGCCACTGGCATCCTTGGAAGAATACCGTTGCTGAGGCGTACAATTCCCGGAATTGCCAGGTCTGCTCCGTGACAGATCGAGTTGACGGCGGAATCGCGCATGTAGACTCGATGGACATAGTCGAACGCTGATTCCATCGGCTTGATTATCCGTCTAGCCATCACCTCTTTCTCATCTCCGGTCGACTGAGACAATTCTAGCACGTCGTATAGGGAGCTCGCGTCCGCCTCAGTGAAGCTCCCGGCGCGTGTCCGTCGGAGTTCTCGCATGTGAGCTCCCACCTGCAAGACCTCGCCGATGTCGTAGACAAGCTTCCGTATGTAGGTTCCAGCCTGACAACCGACTCTAAACAGGACCTCTCGGCCGCCAGCCTCGACATCCCGGATATAGTAGATTCTTCTTCTTCGAAGATCTCTCTTAACGGCTGCCCTGACAGGCGGCCGCTGAAAGAGATCGCCTACAAACTCTTCGAGAACAGCATGGAGCCGAGCGAGGTCAACGTCTCCGTGTAGAGTCATGACGCAAGCGTATTCTTTGCCGGTTAGCAGGAATGACTGGATCGTCTTGGTAGCCTCTTCGAGCGCTAGGGGCAGCACGCCCGTGACCATTGGATTGCTCCGACCTTGGTCTGGTCTCTAGAGTTCCGCCGTGGCCCGCGTGCTTCAGCCCCAGCATTCGTTTGACCCATGCGACGACTTCGTGACTGGAGGGTCCGGAGGGCTTGTCCAGATTGACAAGTCCAAACCGAACGTGTTGGTCTATGGGTCTCTTCAGAGGAGGACAACCGTAGGACGGGTCGGTCTCCTCTTCGAGCTTGACCAGCATCTTCCTCTCGGATTCCCAAGGGGGGAGTTGGGACAATCGTTATCGCAGTTGAGTTCTTGGTCGCGTCTCTTAAAGAATCCCGAATAGTAGGTTGGACAAGTCTCGGGAGGAGTGTTGCTAGGTGTCGGGGAGGATCAGGCGGTCATCATGATCTCGTTCGGGAGAACGGGCTCCTTGAACGTCTCAGCCTTTTTGCCTCTTCCTATCGCCTTCGCGACATCTTCGTCGGAGGCTCCCTTCTTGATGTCTATAGCATCTTCTGTTGGTTCGAGATGCTTCACGTTCGTTCTACGACGCCGGACTCCGGAGACTTTCCTTGGTCCGGTGATGAGGACGAAGTTCTTGTCTATCACGTCTACTATGATGCATTTGTGTCCGGCCTCTCGACCGTTGAGTTTGACGCAGACGCGTCCGACTTCTATGGTGGGCATCGCGATGATCTCGTCCTAGTAGGGCTGTGCTGGGAAATTTCTCATTTAAGGTTTCGTCGCTCTCCGCCCATGTTTCTTCGCTCTCTTCACCATTCGTGCTGCATCTATGAGGACCCGCGCAGTGTCCTCTATGGACCCTAGGCTTGTGTCGAGGATTAGATGATAGATCGACCTGTCCTCGACATGGAATCCGTAGTGGCGAAGATACCTCTCGCGCTGGACCGATTCTCTCTGCTCGGTCTGAGCCCGAGCGTGATGGACGTCCATCTTGTCCCTCCTTGCGATTCGCTCCAGCCGGACCGGCTCAGGAGCTGTGAGGAAGATTCGCAGATCTGCCCTGTCCTTCAGGACCCAGCCCGCGAGCTGCCCATCCACAACCACGTTACCCTCTTCCGCTTCCTTGACGGTTCTCTCATCCACCACCTCATCGATCGATGAGTTCTCTACGGCCCTGCTTCCGAGGACTTCGAGTGAGAGGCTCTTCTCTCGGGCAATTCTCCGAAAAAGAACTCCAGCTGAGACGTGTCGGAGTCGGAGCGCCTGCGCAATTCTGGCGGCATAGGTTGACTTGCCCGTGCCGTGGGATCCGCTGACGGTTATGATCATGTGGCGGTTCCGGAGGCACGGACAAGACCGCGGATCTCGGCCGAGAGGCAGTTCGGGCATAGGACGCCGCCATATGCTCTTCCGGGTGCTCTGGAGCTTCTAGCGTAGGCTTGGGGCTTTGCGGTGGGCACTCCGTGCAGCTCTCTCCCGCATCTGGCACACTGGGCCTTGGCTGGGGCTCTTGGTTCGAAGTGGAAGGTCCGTCGCCCGGAAGGCAGGCTTACTGCCAGTTTTCTTCGCCCGTGAGTTTTCTGTGACGGTTTCGTCATTTCGATTCTCCTGTGGTTGGAGTCATCGAGAAGGCGGCTGAGACTCCAAATATTCTTGATAGTGGTATGCTGATGCTGAATGAGCAGATCAAATACCAGAAGAAGAGGGAGAGTATTGAGGCGGAGCCTGCTAGAGTGACCGCGGCAAATGGAATCATGAACGGCGCGTAGGCTACGGCAAGGTTGGAGGTTAGAGCATATCCGAGAATCGCATATATGAGGTAGAAGGGGACGATGGTTATCGGATAGGTCTTCAGCTGTTCGAGTGTCGCTCGGGAGCTCATCTTCATTACTGCTGATTGGCGTCTCATGAGTTTGTCCAGCTGTTTTTCGTCTCCGTCTTTGCGGGCTTTCCGTACCGCGTTCATCCAGTTCATATATTCTCGTCTATTGTTTGCGACCATCTTGTAGTTGACGAGGAACCTGTTCGCGCTCATCGCGACTAGAGAGAGAAGTAGGGCTGCGCCGAAGACAGCGAATGTAGACAACGGCACGCAGATGTGATCGGGCAGTTTGTTTGGGTTGCAGGCTTGCTGGAGGGGTCCTCCTAGAAAGGAGATGATATCTTCTATGAAGCCCATTTCTAGCTACGCTTCTGGATTATGTCCAATATGTCCGTGGCTGTCTGTCGTTGTTGGCCGTCACGGTTGTGCACTATCTGTATCGGAACCCCCGCCAGGACGGCGTTGGCGCTCGCCATGTACCTTGACCATTGTAGGTCCGATTTCGCCTCTTCGACGCTTCCGGTGTCTCGGTATCGTGTTGAGTCTGCCGCACGCCTTCGCGCCACTTCCTCAGGGTCTGCCTCGATGAGTATGATGATCTCCGGGTCTAGAGCCTCGAGGACTTTGCGTGGGGTGCCTGGCCATATTCCCTCGGTGGTCTTCACGAACATGTGTGTGTCTACGACCAGCGCCGAGTTTCCCGGGGTCTTGGAGATGACGCGTGCAGCTTGCTGCTGTACTCTCGCCTGGAGCGAGATCTCTTCTCTACGCATATGATCTCTGTGAATTGCTTTGCCTCGCTTCTTGAACAGTTCGTTCATCACGTTTCCGAAGTTTATGATCTTTAACGGGACATTCTTTTCTCTCGCGACGGCCTCCAGCTCCTTGAGGACTGTCGTCTTGCCTACCCCGGGTATGCCTGCTACGATGATCGTCCCGGGCGTCGTGTGGCGCTCACTATCCAAGGAGGCCCTTTGTGCCCGGGTATATCTCGGTGATTCTCTCCTTTGCTAGAATCTCGTAGTATTGCTGGATTATGCCGACTGTGAGCAGTATTCCTGTTCCGGTTCCGAAGGCTCCGAGGAAGTCTGCTCCCGCTGCTATTACTCCGATCGTTATTCCTCCAATTACCGTGACGGCCGGTATGTACCGGTCGAGAATCTGGCGCACGGTGGATCCGGATCGCCGGAATCCTTCGATCTGCATCCCGGAGTCGATGAGCTGTTTCGATACGGTCTTCGAGTCCATTCCGCCGACCTCGACCCAGGTTACGGCAAAGAAGACGCAGGCCAGGACGAATATGGCCATGTAGACTGCGGCTCTTACCGGGTCGCCGAGCACGATGCTCAAGGATCGTGGGGCGAACGTGTAGTAGGCGAGTCCCTTTGACGGTATTAGTTGTCCGCCCTGTTGGGCGCTTTGCTGCTCATAGCAGCCGGGTATGAGGCTGAGCCAGAAGTTTACTCCAGTGCTAGAACAACCGGGGTTGTACCGGTTGAAGATTAGTTGGCCGATGAAGTACACGTTTCCGAATAGTGCTGCTGCGAAGATGACTGGTATGTTTGATACGTAGAAGAATTTGATGGGGAATCTTCCTCTGAAGCCCCGGTATCTCGCGTAGGAGACTGGTACTTCAACGCGTAGCCCGTTGAGGTAGATTATGATGAGGAAGACGACGAGTGTCGTGATGAATCCGAGCATGTCGGGTAGGCCTCCTCCTCGGTAGAGTACGCTCCACCATGCTGTGAGACTTGTCGGACTCGCCAGGACGGTGGGTAGGGATTGGAAGAAGGCGATGAGCGCGCCTAGGTAATGGTTGTCGGAGACGGGGCTGATTGGTCCGATGGTGTCCCAGACTATGGAGAGGCAGACGCCTGCTGCGATGAAGAGGCTTATGCCGCTTCCGAAGCCCCATTTTTTCTGGAGCATTTCGTCGAGGAGGATTATGACTATTCCGGCGATGAGGAGTTGTACGAGTATGAAGAACGAGTTCTGTATGCTGGGTGGTTGGGCTATGCCGGTGGTCGGGTTGCTGACGTTGTATGCTCCTCCGAGTATGAATGCGAGTCCTTCGAATAGGGTCATGAATACTGAGAGTACTTTGCTGGCGCCGGTGAAGAGTGCTCTGTCGTTGGGGTTGGTGAAGTCTACGTTTATCATCTTGGAGCCGGATAGGACTTGGAGTATTAGTCCGGCTGTGACTATTGGGCCTATTCCGAGCTCTACGAGTGTTCCTCGCTGGCTGGCGAAGATGACTCTCAGTGGTCCGAACGGGTCGTTTACTCCTGCGGTGTGTCTTATGCCGTAGATGGGGGTCTCGGCCATTACCAGGTAGACGACTAGTGCTAGGGCTGTCCAGATCAGTTTCTCTGTGAATCCTACTTCTCGGTCTGGGGGTCGGACGCTGGGTAGGACGCGGGTTAGGGGCCGGAAGAGTTCGATGAATCGGACCGTTTGGGATCAGCCTTCTTTGACGGGTTCGGCTGTCTGTGGGAGTACGACTTGTCCGCCGGCTTGGCTGATCTTGGCGGCGGCTTTCTCTGAGCACTGGGCGACTATGATTCTGAGGGGTCGTGTTATTCTTCCGTTGCCGAGGAGCTTCGTGTAGCCTATCTCTCCAAGGTTGATCTCGATTCTGTCCTGTGCTTGTTTAGTCTTGCCCTGTGCGGTTAGCGTGTCTATTCCTAAGTCCAATTCGCCTACGTTGATCGTGTTCTGGTCTTTCGGGTTGACTGGTGTGAACCCTGTTTTTCCTATCTCCCATCCGTAGCGGATTACGCTGCTCCACCGGTGGCGTTTCCATCCTGCGTTTCCGTGTCCTCCCTGCATTCCTGAGTCGCGGTGTTGGCCGGACCGTCCCCAGCCGTGGCAGCGGCTGGCTCGTAGGCGTCTTGTCTTCCGATGTCTCGTGGCCATGGATGGGTCTTGTTTCTCCTGGTCGCCTATGATAAGAGGGGTCCTGGTTTGTCGCGGGGGTGGGTTGGGCTTGAATTAAACATTTTCCGGTTTTTTGATGAAGTGTCGGCGCTGGGGAAAGCCAATTAGGGCCTTGTCCCGGGCTTGGTTCTCTGCGGGAGCGGTTCTGGCTGGTGTGCGGGAGTCCGCTGTCTTACGGCGGCTCGTGTTGCCAAGCCAGGTCAAAGAGACCCTGGGATGGCTGAAGGGGTCTTGGACGCGCAGGCCTGAGGCGCCTGTCCCGTAGGGGTTCGTGGGTTCAAATCCCACCTCCCGCACCATTTGGGTTCTGTCGTCGTAAAGTGTGAAGGGTTTCTAGAGTTTTCTGATGCCCCCGGGGGGGTCACATAATAGATAACAGAAAAAGAATAGTTAGCGGTAAAGAGAAAGATAACATCTAGAGAATAGATAACGAATCGTCATTGTTTGCTCGTACGGATGGTGACATCCCCCTCGGCACGATAGCGGCTTGCCAACATGCTGAGAGACTCTAGGGACGGCCAGAAGAAGGAAGCGCCCTGTTATCGACTTTAACGCTTCAGGCTGAACCCTGACATTAGTGCTACCTAAGGAGGGGCCAAATGTACTTCCAGGCGAAGAAGAGTACCGTCAAGACACCCGCGGCCATAATCACTATGGAAACGCGCCGACCTTTTTTGCTCCGACGTGGCCTAGTCTGAACTGATATTTTTTCTTGGAGCAGTGATTTCTTCTTAGGGCTATCAAGCTCGACAGCCGATTTCTTGGGTTCATCATCCTCAACAGCCAATTCCTCCGAAGTTTCAAGAGAGCCCACGTTCCGCATTAGCCATTTTGTAGAGACTGGCGGTCGTGGAACACGGAAGACCCCGGAGCCTGTCTTTGCCACAAACGCGGTCCATGCGAGTTCTTTCCTGTCTCGTAGAGCATCGACTTCATGCTGTCGCATTGCGTAGTAGACGACTGGGCCGAGCATCCGCTCGACCTTGTTCGCGTCAAACGTGCCGGGTGTTCCTGTGCTTCTGACAAGCAGAAGGTCCGCATCAGCACGTAGGTCTATGTCGCCTCCGTAGAAGCGGTGGAGGGCGGCGACCATGATCACAAGCCCTTGGCGCATGCCGCGTTTGAAGAGTTCGCCTCGGATATCGTACCACTTGTCCAGCCAGTAGTCGATCTTCCTCATCTTCTCTAGCTGTCCATTCGAGTCTTTTACCGCGACTGTGCCAGAAAGCTTCCTCAATGCTTTCGTCATGTCGTCTGCAAACAGGAGTACTGCCTTCGGGGGTTTCCGGAATCGGCCGAAGAGCTTGTCAATATTCTGGAATAATGCCGGAAGGTCCCGCGTGGCACGCAAAGCCTTCACATTCCTCTGACCGTATCTACGTACGAGCGCTTGGGCAATCGATTCAGCCAAGGTGGTTTTTCCAGTATTCGGTTTCCCGAAGATTATGATGTTCAAGTGGTGAATAGCATTGTCTTTGCCGCTCGATT
>VBBG01000080.1 GCA_005882905.1 Candidatus Bathyarchaeota archaeon
AAAATGAAACTAGATTACGCTAGACCCACTAAGGAAGAGCTGATGATCTACTGGGATTCGATCGGGCTACACGGAGACTTCTGGAAACTGTAAGGCCATGAAACCAACCAGACCAAACTTTTCAGTATAAGGGCTAACGAAAGCGAGAACAGGTTGAGAGATCTGGACACCAGGAACCTTCGGCGAATTGCAAGCCGCGAACAGCACGCTCTTGGGGAAAGCTAAAGTTCGAGTCTCGAGGTGGTCCCAGCATGAGACCTTCAAAGCCTGTCAGCAGTTCAAAATCGATCATATCAACGCAGATGCTTCCGAGCGATGCAAACCCCATGGGCAACGTTCACGGAGGCACAATCCTCAAGCAGGTTGATGTTGCTGCAGGAGTTACTGCTCTCCGCCACACCAGGATGAACATTGTCACAGCCAGCATAGACCGTATGGATTTTTACAATCCTGTCTACGTTGGAAACCTGCTCACCCTCAAAGCCTCCGTCAACTACTGCGGCAGAACCTCAATGGAAGTTGGCGTCAGAATAGAAGCCGAGGACCTGAAGACTGGCAAGATCACACACACTGGATCTTGCTACCTAACATACGTCGCCTTGGACGAGACCGGGAGGCCCACAGAGGCTCCGGACGTTGTTCCAGAGACTATTGAGGAGAAGCGTCGATGGGAAGCTGGGAAGAAGAGACGAGAGGAACGCTTGCGATTCATCGCATTCAAAGAAAAGTGAAATATTCTTTTTCGAAGGAAACTTAGGCTGGCCGAGCGCAGACCATGGTGACTGACATCAATTGGTCTCAGTTGTCGCAGTAGCCCTGATCCCACGTTCTCTTGATATCGTGGTTCCTGATGTCGACGTTGTAATCGGCTGCTGCTTTGAGCGCGAGCAGGACGGAAACCCAACCCGGCCACTCTTCATCACTTCCGACAGCCTCAGCGCGACGCGTCAGATCAGTGCCGCCCGCTCCATCGTCCGAGATGTCAACGGTTACCTTGCTCCCACCCAGACCATCAATGAACTGGAACTCTATCCGGCCATCCTGCTCGGTCGATTTTTCGGCCCAGAACCTTTCTCTGCCTGTGTCTGTAGCGAACATGCCGTGCACGATGTTCGGAGGAGATTTCAGGTGAAGTCGCCAGATTATCTTTCGGGGTTTGTCCAGACCCTTCTCACTTCCGTCGGCGAACTGCTAGTCTGATTCTTCGTCGCGGAGGACGTTGCAATAGCCTGAGACAAACTTGCTAACTTCGCCGGTCACAGGATCATAGCTGTGTCTCTCGGCTGTTCCGATGTCGAGACCGTACATGTGTATGCTGAGAGATGATGCGATTGAAACATTGTCGATTCTATGTATTCCCGCTCTACCCAGGACAGTCACATGGCCCTTCTTGTTGATTCTCTCGCCCACCATCTCCAACCTTGCTCTCCTCCGGTTAGAGCCGTCGTCCCTCCTTCTGTAGATTGATTCTCTCTCCTCTCCCTCGCAGACTCCCACCACTGCCCATGTGAGGTGATCGTGAATTGGGGTTGTCTGGCCCGGCGACCAGTTTCCAGCCATGACCGAGAATATCCTATCGGCTGGCCTGTAGACAAGATTGTTGGCGAATCTGTCTCTCCTTGGAGCGAAGGCCTCTTTGGGCACCGAACCGGGAGTCGTGATCAGTCTCTCCATCAGTGGTTTCAAACGACGAAGCGCATCAGTCTCTGATGGGTACGATCTGATTACACCCTCAGCCTCCCTTGTGAAGACGTCTATCGAAAAAGGCTCCAAAGCAGATCCCACTATCTATCCTTGAAGTATAAGGACAACCGGGAAGAGTCTTCCCACGTTAAGAATTGCAACACTTTCACTGTCCGCAATTTCAGATGGTTCTCCGCATCACGACAGTGGTTGTTCGGCCATTCCCGAACGGAGCGACGATCTTGAACCCGGCTTTCTCGAACATTGAGACTGTTCCAGTGCACATGTAGCCTGGTCCCTGATCAGTCTTGCTCACTGGAATGGCTTCGACGAGACCGCCTCCCTTCTTTCGAATACTCTCTAGGGCAGTGTTTAGCGCAGCGCTCGCGACGCCACTCTTCCGATACTTCTTGTCAACAACGAAGCAGGTTATTCTCCAGAGTCTTTCCCTGCTGTCCTCGGGCGCGAGATTCCGATACTTGCGGCTGTTGTCAACGCGCGGTAGCTCTTCTCTCGGCCCATACTGGCACCATCCTACTGGTTCTCCATCTGCGTAGACAAGTATCCCATGGGCCCGTCCTTGCTTGACGAGTTCTGCCTTACGCCGACGGTTCCCTACAGCCCTCTGAGCCCTGGTGCGTGGTTGTTGGTTCTCGGGCATGGAGTAGGATGATACGTGGTGATGCATGCACCAACACCACCACGCATCCCCAATTCCTGATTTCTCGAAGAGCCTCTCTAAATCGGGCCACGTGTTACCCGACAACTCCTTAGACGTGTATTCCCAGGCTTTTGGGTCCAACGGACTGGCAAGCCTCACTCTCTAGGCAAATCGGGTCTCACTTCGACACTCGTCGAATTTAAAGAAAAGCGTGATGGGACCCTCGTGATATGAAAGTCGCTGTTGTGGGGTTTGGAATGATGGGACGGCAGATCGCCCAAGTCTTCGCCCAGCAAGGCCACGAAGTAGCAGTGACAGACGAGAATAAGCAAGCACTAACAGCGGGTATTGATGAGATATCAAACGGGCCCTACGGTGTCAAATCAGCGATAGCCAAAGGCAAAATGACCGCAAACGAGGGCGCAAAGACGCTCGAAGCCATCAGAGCGACCTCGAAAATAGATGATGCGTGCAAGGACGCCGACTTGGTGATCGAGGCCGTTTTCGAAGACCTGCACCTTAAGCGGGAAATCCTCAGTCGACTGGACTCTATCGTCCCACAGAAAGCACTAATCGCATCAAACACGTCCACGCTGGGCATCTCAAAGATAGCATCAAAGCTAGGCAAGAAGGAACGAGTGCTGGGAATGCACTTCTTCAATCCAGCCCAAGTCACCAAACTCGTCGAGATAGTCAAGGGGGAGCATACATCCCTCTCTACCGTTCAAGATGCAGCTAAGATCGTTCAGATGATCGGCAAGACTCCAATCATAGCGCGTGACGAGCCAGGCTTCGTGGCAAATCGCCTCGGCCTAACACTCTACATCGAAGCGTCGAGGCTCTTCGAAGAGGGCGTAGCCACCATTCAGGACATCGACCTGGCGATGAAACTCGGCTACAACCATCCCATGGGACCCTTCGAAACCGCAGACCTGGTCGGACTAGACACGCGACTCCGCAACCTCGAGGCACTGTTCCAGCAGACAGGAGACGAGAAATGGATCCCTCCAAAGTCCCTGAGAGAGATGGTCAACCAAGGCTACATCGGAGACCCTACCCGGCGACCCGGGAGCAAAGGCGGCTACTACACGTACACGGGACCAAACACGCAGACCCATCCTCCGCCCTAGCCTTCTATTGAAGCGTCCAAGGTCTATTGGAAGAGGAGCTTTTCGTGCTCGTTTTCCTTGCGGCTCCTGCTCGTTTTCAGCCTCTCTCAAGAGCCTCTTCAGGTTTCAAAACAGCCCCAGAACCCGAAAACAAGCCCAGTACCAGAAAAATCCTATCCAGACCCCCCTCCCCCGGGGGGCGAGTAGGACACTCTCCACCGACAATCCCCGAAACCGGAGTCACCGGACCCCGCAATTCTCCCCTGCACGCTGATACTCTAGCGAGTAGCCGAAATCGGGATCACCAATCCAGCAATGCAAGAGATAGACCGACCAACTCTTTTAACGCGTAGACCAAGGCTGGTCATCTGACCCAGTTGACCTACGCCAACATCCTAGTACAAACCGAGCCTCCCCTCGGAATAATCCATCTCAACCGTCCAAAAGTCCTCAACGCACTCAACTTCGAACTCCTCAGAGAAGTCGTCGAGGCCCTAGAGACCTTCGACAAAGACGACAGGATCAGAGTCACAATCCTAACCGGGAATGAAGACGCGTTCTCAGCGGGAGCAGACATCAAAGAGCTGTCCGAAGCCACGCCTGTCGACCTGATAAAAGAAAGCAAGTTCGCGCTCTGGGACAGACTCAAAAAGATCGCCAAGCCGATCATCGGAGCAATCAGTGGCCACACGCTCGGTGGAGGATGCGAACTCGCGATGAACTGCGACATCATCATCGCTTCTGAGACAGCCCGGTTCGGTCAGCCCGAGATCAACATCGGAATAATGCCAGGCGCCGGCGGGACCCAACGCCTGACTAGGACGACAGAGAAGCACGGTCTCGTCAACAAAGTCGTACCAGTAGAGGCATATTTCGAAGAAGCAAAGAAGCTCGCACTGCAGATCGCACAGAAAGCCCCCGTCGCCGTACGCCTAGCAAAAGAAGCTGTTCTGAAATCGTTTGACACACCACTTGAAGAGGGATTACAGTTTGAGAGGAGAAACTTCTACCTGCTCTTCTCAACAGAGGACATGCGAGAGGGCATGAAAGCCTTCACAGAGAAAAGACCACCCCAGTTCAAGGGACGATAGCGTGGGCTACGAAACTATCATCGTCGAGAAGAAGAACCAGATAGCAAGAATCACACTCAATCGCCCCCAGGCCCTAAACGCGCTCAATGAGACGATGGGAGAAGAACTCAAGGCGACCCTCAAAGAGGCCGAGAGGGACCCGGAGAGCCGATGCCTAATAATTACCGGCGCAGGCCGAGCATTCTCAGCAGGCGAAGACGTCTCGGGATTGAAAGAGAGATACGCTGGAGGAGCACACCCCTCACTCGGCGACCACCTACGGAAAAAATACCATCCAATCATCCTCCGGATCCGCAACATGGAGAAACCGGTCATCGCACGAATCAACGGGATAGCCGCTGGCAGCGGCGCGAGCATCGCCCTCGCCTGCGATATCCGAATCGCCTCAGAGGAGGCAGGCCTCAAACAAGCCTTCATCGGAGTAGGATTGGTACCAGATTCTGGAAGTAGCTACTTCCTCACCCGGACCCTCGGCCCGGGACGAGCACTCGAACTTATCATGACCGGAAGAACCGTAGGAGCGAAGGAGGCCGAAACCCTCGGCCTCGTCAACAAGACAGTACCCACGGCAGAACTGGACAAGACTGTGGATGAGATGGCCGAGAAACTGGCGAATGGACCCACTAAGGCGCTGGGACTCTCAAAGAGAGTCGTCAACCAAGCAACCAGACTCGAACTATCAGACGCCCTGGAATACGAGGCTCAAAACCAGGAGATCGCGGGCCGAACGAAGGATCACCTAGAAGCTGTCAGAGCTTTTCTCGAGAAACGTCAGCCCAAATTCTCAGGCAATTAGCCTACAAATCCCTCGGGTTCACCGAACAAGTGCGTTTCACGTGATCTGGAGCCTCGCAGGTTTAAGTAACATGCCGAACCATCGCGGATAGAATACGGCGATGCCTAAGGCGTCGAAGCAGAAGCCACCCGAACTCAATATCTTCCCCGGAAACTGGACCATAAAGAACGAGCAGATGTTCAAGGCCTTCGACCTATCTTTCGCGCAGCACTGGAATCCGGCCAATTTTCCCTGGGAAGAACTCGACGGGAAGAACTTCGATCCAAAGGAGCGTATCGCCCAAGCGTATTGGATGTCCAAGCTCGCCCTGTTCGAAAAATCGGGCATTGGAGCTTTCGGATTTGGAGCGGTCCGTGCCGCCGAGCTTAACCTGGAAGACCCTACCAAGAAGATGCTCGCGTCGATCACATATGATGAATGCCGTCATGACGAAGTATGCAGACGAGCTTGCAACAAGCTCTGCCCCAACTGGCCCTATGGATACAAACCCCAGTCAGACTTTGAACAGAAAGCGCTGAGAAACATCGAGGCTCTCTACGAAGAGGGGAGACGATACTGGAAGGGGTTCAAGGGTGCCTGGGAGTATCTGACGCCGGAGCTGCTATTCGCAGGCTTCTTCTTCGCGGAGATAGGCGCCGTCGTGGCGACGATGGCCCTTCTTCGAGCAATGGCTCAAGAGTTCAGCGAGGAGCAGAAGCTTACCGTAACTCGGCAGATGAAGCAGGGCTTCATCTTCCTCTCACCCCTACTCTACCAGCACCGGCCAGAATTCTGGCGTCTACCCTCAGACTTTGACAAAGTAGACCAGGAAGTGGAAGAGATAGCCCGGAACGCCGGGCTCGGGGTCCTGACGATGGAAGAGAAGGTCAGATACTGGAAACAGGCTATCGAGAAGAAGAGAGGAGAGATAGAAGAGATGGGCATCAAGGTCCCCGCGATCCCAGAACTCGGCGTCGAGGGCGTCGAGGTACAGGTTAAGAAGAACGAGACCATCGCAACCAGCTTCTAGAGGACAACATATGACCGCAAAGATCATCGTCCTGTTCGGCAAACCTACAGACCCGAAACTTTTCGACAGACAATACTGGGATGATCACATCCCAATCGCCAAACAGATGCCAGGCCTACGAAGGTACACAGTCCATAAGGTCCTCAGCGCTCCCCGAGGCGAACCAGCATACTACCAAGTCGCCGAGCTAGAGTTCGACAACATGGACAGTCTGAAAAACGCCATAGCATCCCAGCCCGGGAAAGATTCGGGCCGCCACGGGATGAAGATTGCGACTGGCGGAATGACATTTCTCTACGCCGAGTCGAAAGAAGCGATGTAGCCTCCCTACAAGCAACCTTCATCTACACCACGATTCGAAGATAATTTCGGAATCAGGATTATGGCACGAGTCGCGATTGTCGGTGTTGGACATTCGAAGTTTGGAAAAAGAAGCGATGCCTCTCTCCGGGAACTTGCGTTTGAAGCATACAGCGACGCGCTCGACGATGCAGAGATCGAGTCCTCAAGCATTGACGGCTCAGTAGTCTGCTCAGCCACCCACTATGACAAACAGCGATCTCCAGCGGGGGTCGTTGCGGAATATCTGGGGCTGAATCCAAAGCCCACGTTCAACGTCGAAGCAGCCTGTGCATCAAGCGCTGTCGGATTGAGAACCGCCTGGTCACTAGTGTCGTCTGGACTTCACGATGCGATCGC
>VBBG01000081.1 GCA_005882905.1 Candidatus Bathyarchaeota archaeon
ATTCGTCGTATGGTTAAATAGGGAGGGAGGGGGCGCCGGTCTTCAGAACACGACAGGGACGATAGATTGGGCGCCCGGACCTTCCTGCAGTCAACCAGACGGCTCTTTCACGTAGCCCAGAAGCCGAACTGGGAAGAAACAGCCCTACTAATCAAGATCAGCTTGTTAGGCGTCGTCATCGTAGGTGGAATCGGTTTTGTCATCAGGATATTATTCTGGCTGGTGGGGCTCTATACACTGCCCGCCAGTCAGGGTGGAACGACCCCTTAGGTGTGACGGCGAAGACGCATGACGCAGCAGACCCAGAAAACATCGATCTACGCGGTCCGCACAACAAGCGGTCAAGAGAGGACCGTCGTCGACCTCATGGCGAGCAGAGCTCAAGTCAAGAAACTGCCCATAACAGCGATCCTCGCGCCTGAGGTCATCAAGGGATACATCTTCGTCGAAGCCAACGGACCCCACTTTGTAGATGAGGCGATAGCCGGAACAAGACACGCCCGCACCCGGACCAAAGGAGTAGTATCCATCCAGGCGATCGAACGATTCATAGTCACGAAGCCGGTAATCGAGGAACTTAGCGTTGGAAACCTGGTAGAGGTCGTAGGCGGACCCTTCAGAGGACTCAGGGCAAAGATAACACACGTTGACAAGGTGAAGCAGGAGGTCGTCATCGAACTGCTGGAAGAGGGCTTCGCGACACTACCCATCACGGTCCACGCAGACTATGTCAAGCTCGTGAGTAGAGGAGAGGGAGATACTGGGCGAGAAGAAAACAGTTGATGCACTGATCGACGGCGGAAAAGCAACCGCGGGCCCTCCGCTTGGGCCTACGCTGGGACCGCTGGGGGTCAACGTGCTCCAGATAGTCAACAAGATCAATGACCTGACAAAATCCTACGCAGGGATGAAGGTCCCTGTCAAGGTGGTCGTTGACGTTGACGACAAGAGTTTCGACGTTGAGATAGGAACTCCCACAACCTCCGCTCTCATAGTCAAAGAACTCGGCATCGAGAAGGGATCTGGAACTCCCAAGGCGACAAAAGTCGGCAACCTGACCCTCGAGCAGATAGTGAAGCTGGCCGGGATGAAGAGGCCGGACAGCTACGCAAAGACGACAATCGCCGCCGTCAAAGAGGTCGCCGGGGCATGCGTCAGCATGGGCGTGACTATCGATTCGAAGGAGCCGAAAGAGTTCATCAAGGACCTCGATAAAGGAGTATACCAGAAGGCACTGATAGAATCCTAGAGGGAGTGCAACATGCTAGTTTCGAAGGACGCCATCGCCAAAGCCGTAGCCGACATGAAGGGAAAGTCGGAGAAACGCAAGTTCAACCAGTCCGTAGAACTGGCAGTCAAGCTCCGCGAACTCGACCTTAAACGACCCGAAGCGAGAATCAACGAGTCCATCGAACTTCCAACTCCACCCAGCAAGACCACTAAAGTTGCGGTAATCGCCGGCGGAGACCTCGCAGTCCGGGCTAAGAACGCGGGAGCTGACCTGGTTATAGGCAGGGAGGACTTGGACAAGATGGGACGCGACAAGAAACAGGCTAGGAAGCTCGCGCAGAACTACGACTTCTTCATCGCAGAAGCACCACTAATGCCACAGGTGGGAAAGGCTCTCGGCCAGATGCTCGGACCCAGAGGCAAGATGCCAACACCAGTGCCGCCCACCGCACCGATAGACGACGTCATCAAGCGCCAGAGACGGAATGCACGTTTGAAAATGAAGGACCAGCCCGTGATACAATGCAAAGTAGGGACAGAAGACATGCCCGATGAGGCTCTGGTTCAGAACATACAGACAGTAATCTCCCGCCTAGAGTCCAAACTCGAGAGGGGCTCCAAGAACATCTCTTCAGTATCTGTCAAGACGACGATGGGTCCACTGGTAAAAGTAGCAACAACCCAGAACTGATAGTCTTGTCAACGCGGAAGATCGCAGAATGGAAGAAAGAATCCCTAGAACAATTACAGGGTCTTATGTCGAAGTATACGGTTATAGCGGCGGCCGACCTTACAAAGGTCCGGTCTTCTCAGATCCACGAGCTGCGAAAAAGGCTCCGAGACCGGGTGACAATGGTCGTCGCCAAGAACAACCTCCTCCGCAAGTCCGTCGAACTCGGAGACTTCAAAGAGGCCAAACTCGGCGAGTTCGTCAAGGACCTCACGGGGTCCAACATACTCCTCTTCTCAGAACTAAACCCGTATTCTCTGATCATCCTGCTCGACAAGAGCAAGGTCAGAGTGCCTGCCAAAGCGGGAGACATCGCCACTAACGAGATAATGATTCCTGCCGGCAACACCGGACTGCCGCCCGGACCCGTCATCAGCGAGTTCGGAGAGATCAGAGTCCGGACAAAAATAGAAGGAGGAAGCATATGGGTCGCAAGCGACTCAGTGGTAGCGCGCAGAGGCGATAAGATAACCGCCAAGATGGCGTCAGTCCTCTCAAAACTCGGTCTGAAACCGATGGAGGCAGGGCTGACCCTAGTTGTAGCTTTTGATAATGGGACGATACTTCGAGGAGGAGACCTGACGGTTGACCTACCTTCCTACAAGAATGATCTCATCACAGCGATCAACGACGCCCTCAACTTGTCGACTGAAGTGGGGTACGTGACGGTCGAGAATGCGCCGAGAATCCTCGTAAAGGGCTTTAGAGAAGCACTAGCGCTCGCGGGAGAAGCGGCGTTCTTGGAAGAAGGAACCATCGAGTATGTGTTGAAGAGAGCCGTCGCCAATGCGACTGCCCTTGACAAGAAGATACCGAGCCAAGAATCCGCCTAGGATGCGGACTTGGCAGATCGTCTCTCCATGCATTAGCGGAAATGCTTAAGTGTATCAGGAAGAGTCCCGTGAAATCTCACAAGGAAAACGGTCGAAGGCTAACATGCCAATGAAATATGTCTACGCTGCACTCCTGCTTCACTCGTGGGCACAACCCGTAAACGAAGAGAACGTCAAGAAGATCGTCTCAGCCGCAGGCGGGCAAGCAGAGGAAGCCCAAGTCAAGGCTCTCGTCGCGGCATTGTCCGAAGTCAATATCGATGAGGCTCTAAAGTCTGCGAGCTCAATGATGATGGCTCCCGCAGCTGCACCCGCGGCCGCGCCAGCGGAGGCCAAGAAGAAGGACGAGAAACCTGCCGAGGACGAGAAGAAGAAGGAAGAAGAGGCCTTGGCCGGACTCGGGGCTCTCTTCGGATAGTACTGTAAGGAGGTTCGCGGTATAGCTCCGCACGGTCTTCTTCAGGGCGGTTCTTCCTAGTCTAGTCCGAACGCCAAACGCTTTACTCTGCACTATCAACGTCGTGGGGACACGCTAGTTGCCAGAGATTAGCCCCGAAGAGTTTGCGATTCCATTCTTTGCTGAGCGGGGATTCACGCGGCGCAAATGCGTCTCGTGCGGAAGCAACTTTTGGACAGAGAAGCCTGATCAGCAAACATGTGGGGAAGCACCATGCGAGCCCTACACTTTCATCGGGAATCCGCCGACGAAGAGGCGGTACACTGTTCCTGAGATGCGGATTCAGTTCATGGACTATTTCGCGGAGAAAGGCCACACTCGGATCCCGCCGTATCCGGTGGTCGCGAGATGGAGG
>VBBG01000082.1 GCA_005882905.1 Candidatus Bathyarchaeota archaeon
TCTCTCTAGGAGCGAGAGTGGCTCGAACATCATCGCTTAACGACGACCCAGAGTTCATCTCTGCCATTGCAGAGGCTGTTGGGCCCTTCCTGCGGCGTAGAGTCGCCATCGCCTAGCTCATAGACGAGAACTAACAAGCGTCGTCTGACAATTACACCGGGATTAGGTTTCATGCACGAGTATCGACACGCCCAGCCTCACCTCGAACGCGGTCAGGGACTGCATCACCACCGCCATCCCTGGGTCAAGCTTTCGCGCTGGTTGCTTTGAACTTGCCTAACACTCAGGCCTGAGACTTTCCAGAGTCCCTGAGCAGTTGTTTGATCATCACTCCTGCTAAGGGTACCTGGGAAGCTCCGTACTCGACATGTACGAGATAGTGGCCGAGGGTCTGAGAAGGGGTAAAGGGAAGAAACCCGAAGGGCACGACTGTAACAGTTGCTCCAACAAACTGTACCATCCCCATACCCAGAAGAAGCCAGGCCATCGCACTCCTTCTTGAGGGAATCCTCCACCAGCCTAGGAACAATCCTGCGCTAACCAACCCTACCGCGATGGTCGAACCGTCGACCGATTCGAGAAAGTTATGAACCAACAATCCAAGCCATGACACGGCTACCAGTACCGCGAGAAGCCACGAAGGGAGGGATTGGACATTTCTAGACAAACTGCGAATCCCCTTCAGCTCGCCACGTTGTTACGATCTCGCCCGTAATAATAAGGAAGGGCAGCAGATGCGATTCTGAATGGATGATGGTTCCGTCCCGTTCACCTTTACGATGCTTGGAGTTGGGTTCTCTGACTGATCAGTTTTGCTACGGCCTTCTCTATTAGATACTCATCAGGAACATGCGTCTCAACTCCCCGGTTGCGAAGCTGTTCTGCAGTTACGGGTCCAACCGCCCCGACGAGTATACGGTTCAACCGATGGATGAGCCCAGTACCTTCGAATTTCGTCTCGGCTATAGTGAAGAAGTTCGAAACCGAAATCGCGCTTGTGAAGAGAACGGCGGCAAACTGGCCGAGCCGCAAGCCGTCCAAGAAATCAAAGACGCTCTGCAGATCTGTCGGCATAGCTGAATCGTAGATGTTGATTGTCGTTACAGTTGCGCCCTTGGCCCTAAGGGAGTTTGCCAGCGACGCGTCGGCTGATAAGGATCTTATGAGAACTATGCGCGGATTCTTACGATTCAATTGCGAGAACCACTCGTCAAGACCCGTTGAGCTGTACTTCTCCGGGACTGTGGTTTGAGTGATACCGTAGCGTAGTAGGCTCTCTCTGGTTCTCGGTCCCACCGCCAAGAAACGGGTCTCTGGCGGAATTCTCAGCAGGTTCGGGTAGGAAGCGAGAACGTCAAAGAGAAGCTTCACGCCGGTTGAGCTCATGAAGACGATCCAGTCGATCTGACCCTGTGTCAGGGATGACCGTATCTGGTCAACGATCTTCTGATCATCGAGAGGCTTCAGCTCTACCGTATGGAAGATCAACGGGGTCCAGCCCAGGCTCCTTACAAGTTCTGCAGTGTCGTTGCCATTTCCAACGGGACGTGTGATAGCGATCATCTTAGGGTCCAATTCAGCGGTAGACCGTCCGCCAGGTCTCTTCAATCCTTTTCGCTCCCTGTTTGAGAAGTTCTTCGCCGGCACTCTTTCCGATCATCGCCGGATGGTCAGCTGGTCCAGATCTTGTGGCTGTGAGCCGCTGTTTTCCATCCATCGAGAAAATCGAAGCAGTCAACTGGATCGTATCACGTTTGGCTGATGCTATTGCCCCAACGGGGACCTTGCATCCTCCTTCGAGAACTTTCACTAGCTCCCGCTCCGCTTCTGCTTCGGCACGCGTCGATGGGAGCTCGACCGTCTTCAGGATGTCTATCAGTCTGGAATTGTCTCGTCTGGCGATCACTGCCAGCGCGCCCTGTCCCGGTGCGGGCATAAAGTCATCGAGCGAGAGCCGTTCCGCTACCCTATCCATCATTCCAAGCCTTGCAAGCCCTGCCTCGGCGAGAATGACAGCATCAAACTCACCCCGTTCAACCTTCTCCACCCTAGTGTCAACGTTTCCTCTGATCGGATCAGCGCGCAACGTGGGGCGTAGTCGTCGTAGCTGAGCCGCTCTCAGGAGGCTGCTGGTGCCGACAGTCTTTCCGTCACCGAGTTCTTTCAGCAGCTTTCCGCCCTTGCTAACCAGAACGTCTCCGGTTGCGCCTCTTTCAGGGACGCTAGCTATGGTCAGCTTTGCGCTCAAGAGTGTTGGCACATCCTTCATGCTGTGCACAGCGAAGTCGACCTTGCCTTCGAGGACTGCCTGGTCTACCTCCTTTTCGAAGATTCCCTTCTGGCTGATCGAGAAGAGGGGAGTCGTCCTGTCCACGTCGCCTGAGGTTGTGATTGTCTTCCGCTCAATCTCCACCCCAGGGTTGGCTCGTCTGATCTTCTCCACCACCATGTCCGTCTGTACCAGCGACAGTCTGCTGCCTCTGGTTCCTACTCTAAGCAGCAATCTTCAGGCTACCCTCTGAGTGATCTTAGAGACTCGCCGATAGCGTCGAGTGTCTGTTCTATCTCCGCTTCCCCATGCGCCGTCGAGAGGAAGCATGATTCGAACTGTGAGGGAGGCACGAACATATTCGATGCTAACAGGGAACGGAAGTATCTGTTGTACCTGTCAACGTCGGAGGATTTCGCCGAGCTGTAATCGGTTACTTTCCGGCTGGTGAAGAAGGTCTGGAACATTGAACCGACCTGGTTGGTCTGGGCTGAAACCTTTCGGGCTTCTAGATGGTCATTTATCCCGTTACTGAGAAATGCTCCGAGCCTCTCCAGCCGGGGATATATCTGGTTAGATCGTCTCTTCAACGACCGGAGCGTGGTGAGACCGGCTGTTACGCTGACCGGGTTGCCGCTGAAGGTTCCGGCCTGGTACACAGGTCCCAGGGGTGAAAGCTTCCTCATTATCTCTCTTCGCCCCCCAAAGGCTGCCAGTGGGAATCCTCCCCCGACAATCTTCCCGAGTATTGTCAGGTCAGGGATGATATGATAGTAGTCTTGGGCTCCTCCAAGCGAAAGTCTGAACCCAGTGATCACTTCATCAAAGATCAGGACAACGCTGTTCTCTCTGGTTAGCTTGTTGAGCGAGTTGAGGAATCCTTTGGCGGGAGGGATGGGACCCATGTTCCCAGCGACAGGCTCCACGATAACAGCTGCAAGCTGGCTTGCGTAATCTCGAATGATCTTCGCGGCGGTTTTCTCGTCGTTGTAAGGGGCCACAAGAGTATTCTTCGAGGTCTCGAGGGGGATGCCTTCTGAGCTCGGCCTCCCTGCTATGCTACCATGCGGACCGGGTTTGACCAAGACGGAATCGTGCGAGCCGTGGAATCCTCCGTCGAATTTGAGAATCTTCTTCCTGCCTGTAAATCCCCTTGCCAGTCTGAGAGCATGCATTGTCGCCTCTGTCCCTGAGTTGACGAGCCGGACCATTTGCATGGAGGGAACCTCTCGACCGCGTTCTGAACCGCTTCTACAACCTCGCGGCTGGCATGTCCGTCTATCAATGCACCATAGGCCATGCAGTAGTCGAGATATTCCTCACCGTCGACTGTTCGGAACTTGGAGCCTTTGGCCTCCGCTACAAACATGGGGTAGGGAGGGTAGTATCTTACTGGGCTGTTGACTCCGCCAGGTATCGCTCGGCTGGCGCGTCTGTAGAGCAGTCGTGACTTGGAGGCTAGCCGAGCCATTCGGCTGCTTCCTTGGCGTGGTATGTCAGAATCATGTCGGCTCCTGCTCGTTTGATGCTGGTCAGAATCTCAAGAACGGCCGACCTCTCGTCGATCCATCCTTCTCTAGCCGCGGCCTTCACCATAGAGTATTCCCCGCTCACGTTGTAGGCGGCGGTTGGCATGGAGAACCGATCCTTCACTCTACGAACAATGTCCAGGTAGGCTAGGGCTGGCTTCACCATGACGATATCAGCACCCTCTTGAATGTCGAGAGCGACCTCTCGTATCGCCTCATCAGGGTTGGAGTAGTCCATCTGGTAGCTTCTCCGGTCGCCAAACTCTGGCGCAGAGAAAGCGGCCTCACGGAAGGGCCCGAAGAATGACGACGCGTGCTTCGCAGCATAAGCCATGATAGCGACATCCTTGAAGCCATGGTCATCCAGTGCCTCTCTTATCGTCTTGACCTGTCCATCTATCATCGCAGAGGGACCGACTATGTCGGCTCCTTCTTGCGCGTAGCTTACGGCGATGCTCCCAAGCCGCTCCAGGGTCTCATCATTGTCGATCTCTCCGTTTCTTACGATCCCGCAGTGGCCGTGGTTGGTATACTGGCACATGCAGACGTCTGCCATGACGACAACATCGCTGGCCAGTTCGCTCTTTAGCTGCCGGATTGCCTTCTGAACAACCCCTTCCGCGACATCTGCCGAGGAACCAGCCTCGTCCTTTACTCTCGGAATCCCGAACAAGATCACCGCTTTGATCCCTCTATCAGCTAGGGTAGTTGCCTCTCGCATCACAGACCCGGGCGAGAATCTTCGCTGTCCCGGCATGGTAGAGATCGGAGTGTCCGCGGTCAGATCTTCTTCGATGAATAATGGCTGAATCAGATCTGACTTCTGAAGCTTGACCTCACGCACGAGGTCTCTAATCACTGATGTTCTTCGAAGCCTACGCATCCGAAGTGCAGGAAAGCTCACTGCATTACTCTCCAGCGAAGAGCTGTCCCGCTACGGTCAGAATACTGGAGTCGCCTTTCTCAGCTGCTCGCCGAAGATTCATGACTGGTCCATTGAGAACCTTCTCAACGATCCTCTGGCTCATGTACTCTAGGACCTCTTCTTGCTCGGCCGTCAGCCTCAGCCTGGACAGGGCCTTGCCAAGCTCACCAACTCGGATCTCATCGGCTCTATGGTAGACATCAGAGATTATCGGCTCGGCATTCTCTCTACGTAGCCCGGCAGAAATTCTCTCCACAGCGGCTCGTACTAGCGGCTCAGCCTTCTTCACCAGTTCCCTTCTCAACGCCAGTCCCTCCTCCGCGATCCCTTTCAGATCATCTATCGTGCGGAGTGTGATTCCGTCGAACTGTGTGATCTCAGGAGAGACATTTCTCGGGTTGGAAAGGTCTAGTATCACGAGTCTCCTACCGGACTCTTTTGCTTGCTGGCTGAGGCTCTCCTTGTCGATTAGGAATCTATTGGACCGGGTCGCTACGAAAACCAGATCAGAATTCTGAAGCTTCTCTCGAACTGTCTGAAACGGGATGGGAGTTCCTCCGAAGGATCTGCAGAAAGACTCTGTCTTCTCACGGTTTCTCCCCGCCACGGCTACATTGCTGACCCCTCTAGCTTTCAGTGCCTTAATCACCAAGACTCCGACTTGTCCCGTTCCCAGAAGAAGAATGCGGAGATCCTCCAATCCTCCCAAGGTCTGCTCTGCTAACCTGAGCGCTGCTGAACCTATTGTTGTCGCGCCTCTTCCAACACCGGTCTCAGCTCGAATCTTGGCGCCGGCTGAGGTGGCTCGCTCGAAGATGTCGGACAGGATAGGTCCTCCGGCCCCGAAGGATCGGGCAGTCACCATCGCCTCCTGCATCTGGCCCAGAATCTGAGGCTCACCTACTATCATTGATTCCAGCCCTGAGGCAAGCCGTACGAGATGCTCTACCACCGCGTCGCCGGTTCTGACTTCGACTGTGCGTTGGAGTTCGGCGAGCTTGAACTTGGTTGCCAGAGCCCACGTTCGCAGGATGTTCTCGGCGGGCGGGTCGTGCTTGGTTCCCAGAAATATTTCGACCCTATTGCATGTCTGGAGAACTACCGACTCGCTAATCTCATGGATAGCATGAAGGTCAGCGTAGAACTCGCTTAGGTCCCGTAGAGTCAGAGCATCGAGTGTTGCGAGAGAGGCTCTCTTGTGGCTCACGCCTACGCCGATTAGCATCGGATCCACTCGAAAAACGATAGACCGCGAACTCGCGACAATATTAAGTCTTCACATTTACAGCCTAATCGATCCTTGCACTAGCTTATTTCTCTAGGCAGGCGCGGCGGGGACGACTCTAGTCAGTGTTCTTACTGCCCTGCAGTATCTCGAACAGGAACCATTTCCGGCGTTCCGTCCCGTCGAGGATCTCTTGGAGGTTGTTGCTTGTAGCCGAATCTCGGTTCGCGTCGCAAACAGCAATAGCGTTCCGTATCATCTTGGCGATATGCGCGTTATCCTCCATTAGCCGTCTCACCATTTCGCCTGCCGGAACCAGATCCTCATCGTCGTCTTGGATCGTCTGCAACTGTCCAACGTGACCGATGCTCCTGATGGTGGTTCCGCCTACGCGGCGCACGCGTTCTGCCATGACATCGATCGATTCAAGGATCGCCTCGGCGTGCTCGTCAAACAGCAGGTGATAGTCCCGGAAGTGGGACCCGTAGAGATGCCAGTGAAAGTTTTTCGTCTTGACATAGAGAGCGAAAGCGTCCGCGATCAGAGGGTTGACCGCTTCTGTAACGGCACGCGTCTCCTGGGGTGATAGGTCGGTAGTTGTTGCCAGCATACTCGGCGGAGTAGACGTCTTAACGAGAGGTTTCGTTTCTAAGGTTGTAGCCATAAGAACCGTAACTGGTATGAGAGTAATTGATCTTAAGGCCTTCGGTGGCGATTCGTACCTTGTCCTAGTCCTCCGGGTTACAGGACTCTTTTGTTAGCTACGCTCCAAACGAGACATTGGACAGTAGGGATGCTCAACCGGGAGCAGGGCTAGAGACCTGAGTTGCCGCGTCAAGGGGCAAGGACGGCTCTTCTCATCATATTAGGCTCCATATTCCTAGCTACCATCAGCCCGGTTGTCTGGGCCCCTCCTGGAGAGAGCTATGCCCTCACCATTTCACCAAGTCGGGTTCAGGAGAGCATCAGCAACCAGGTCGTCTTATCTCTCAGAGTGACGAACGCTAGCGCTTTTACGAATTATGGATTCACTTGGACGGTGGTCGATCCTTCTGGGTTCAGCCGTACGGCTAACAACAGCACCAATAGTGGTTTCAGCACGTCATTCACGCTAAGCACCGACTATCCCAGGAGCTTCACGCCTGGTAGCCTGAGGTACGTGGGAAACTACACTGTTCGAGTGGATCAGACGAATCCGTCGAGCAAGTTGAACATTGCGAGTGGGCAGTTCCAGGTCGGCCTAACGAACGCCGGGACCTACCACCGCACAGACACGACGTCAATCCAGGGCGTAGGATACAGGGCTGGGGAGAACGTCAGCATAAGTCTGTCCTACGGCTCAAATCCTGTCCCAGGGTTCCCGACGTCAGGCTCCGCGGACCCCAATGGAGTGTTGTCCTATCTTTGGCAATCCCCTCCCGGAGCCGCAATCGGGGTCTACAACGTAACCCTCCAAGGCTCAATCACGGTTAAGAGCCCGGCCGATACACAAGTCTTCTCACTATTCGCCACCAACGTTACGATACCACAATTGATGGTGGCTCGAACTTCCTTAGAGAGGACGGAGACCCAGGACTTCACCTTCACCCCGATCTACCTGAGCGGAGTAGCAGTTCAGTCTGGAGCGGTCACGATAACAGTGGTGGAACCGGACTCCGTCACAACACATTCCGTGACCGCAGCCTACAACCCGGGAATGGGCATGTTCCAGGCCGGCTATCGCATACCGCTGACGAGCCAGATAGGCACATGGGCATCAAGCATCCGAGCGGCCAGCTTCAGCGATGGCTATGGAAACACGGGTCCGCTTGTCGGGGTTACTAGTGGTTTCAATGTGCAGCCCGCTCAACTGTCCATCTCTGTCGGCGTCCAGAACAAGACCTACAGCCCAGGCGATGTCATGGCCATCTACGCGAGCGTCCGTAGCCCTGACGGAAGCCAGTTCACATCAGGCACGCTGACCGCTTTTCTCTCCCCATTGAACTCGGGGACCCAGATAGGCTCGGGAGTCACACTTGTGTATGTGTCGAGCCAGGCCAGATGGGTTGGAAGTACAGTCGTCAACTCTACGGATCCCGCCGGGGTCTGGCTGGTCAACGTTAACGCCTCGGACGCTTATGGCAACATTGGCCAAGGCTCCAGCGTTGCCGTGGTGAACAATGCTCTTGCCCAGCCGCCTGGCCAACCCCTCAACCTATTCTATTTCATAGTCGTCGCTGGAATAGTCGGCGGCGGTCTTACCAGCGCCCTGCTATTCAGGAGATTCAACTCGGCAGACGGGCCCTTCGAAGAACTGTACAGTATTACGGGAGGCGAGTTCCAGCCACCCACCACGCTGATGATCCGGGGAGAATCCGGCTCAGGAACAAGTACACTCGGA
>VBBG01000083.1 GCA_005882905.1 Candidatus Bathyarchaeota archaeon
GTTATGATCATGATTATGAGAGGAATCCCCTTTTGGTATATGCCAACCGAAGAGCCGAATAGGTTCGCACCCGTCGTAGTGATCAGGATTTCGCCAGCGCCAATTATCACTCCCCCTAGTGCGGCGCCGTAAATGCTTGCTAATCCTCCCAGCACACTGGAGGCGAAGATTTCGACGATGAGCTTCGAGCCGACATCTATTCCGCCTGGCAGCCAGAGGGTATAATATGCGCCCGACATCGCGGCGAATCCTCCTGCCAGTGACCAGGCGAAAATGTACACGTTTTCGACATTGATTCCAAGAACCCTAGCGAGGCTCGGATTCTCTACGGAGGCACGCATGGCAATACCGAACTTGGTTTTCGTCAAGAGCCCAAATAGTGCCAACGTGATTGTGCATAAAGAAATCGGGGCAGTGAAAACTATGCCTTGTATCCCAAACAGAGAATAATCACCGGGGAGCTGGACGAACTTGGGAGCGTCGATTATGCGATACCTTGCGTACAGGTAGTCTGAAAATATTCCGAAGATTCCTACAAAAGCGATGTCTATTGCGAGTGTGGCGATCATCAGCGCGACCAACGACGATCCCCTCCTAGCTAGCGTTCGAAGAATCCCAAGGTACATTGCTGCTGAGCCAAGTGAGCCTACAATGAACGCTATTGGCACGGAGCTATATGGACTGAACCCTTGCAGTCGGAAGAGCGAGAACGCGGTGTACATTCCGACCGTGACGAACGAACCATAAGCAAAGTTCGGAACCTTCGTGGTTATGTACGTAAGAGTCAGTCCTATCGCCATCAAACCAAAAAGAGACGCGTAGACGATTGAGGCCGTTATGATGGGGTCACGCAAATATAGCTTATATTATGGAGCGAGAACCTCAATTCGAATTGCAAACTCAACCACAGCAACAATCTGGACCATCAAAGAGAACTGTTTCACTGGCAATCGCAATCATCTTGCTCATCGTGGGAATCGGAGCAGGTACGGCAATAGGCTACTTCGGAGTATCACGCCTTACAGGTAACTCAGCGCTCTGCACGTCGGGACAGACTTTAACCATCGGAGAACTACTAGACCTCTCTCAAGATCTTTCAAGCCAAGGAAAGAGGGCGCAGGCTTCATCCAAGCTAGCGATACAAGACATCAACTCATTTCTTTCCGGCACGGGATGCAGCCTTCGCTTCACGAACGCCGTCAGCGACTATGCGCTAAATAACGATCAGGCCCAAACAGCTCTATCGAACTTCGCAGCTTCCGGAGTCCAAGTCGTAGTCGGTCCGTTGAACAGCGGGACGGCCCAGTTCATTCTCGGATATGCGAACTCGCACAAAATTGTGCTAATCAGCCCATCGTCCACTGCACCCCAGCTTGCTATTCCTAACGACTATCTGTTTCGGACTGTGCCGAACGACGCCAATCAAGGCCACGCGGACGCACGGATGATGCTCGACAGAGGCGCGCAGGCACTAATCATCGTAGCCCGCCAAGACACCTACGGGACGGGGCTGGCTAACGCAACGTCCAGCTTCTTCACCTACCTCGGAGGGTCGAGCGTGAAGGTTATCGACACCATCTTCTATCCAACAGACACTACGGACTTCTCAACATACCTGAGCACACTGAATACCGACTTCAACAATAATGTAGGTACGTATGGAGCCGGTCACATAGCAATAGACGTCATTGCTTTCGAAGAGTTCGGATCCTTCATACTCAAGGCTCAGAGCAGCTATAATACAGCCTTCCCATGGTCAACGCTACCGTGGTTTGGGACTGACGGAGAGGCCCAAGACTCTGTCATAGTCAACGCGACCTACGGCGGGGCTGTTTCTCAGGTGAAATTGCCCTCCACATTATATGCCCAATCCGACAACAGCAAGACCCTTGCGCTGATCGACGCTTTCAAGGCAGCAAACCCAAGCCTGATCTGTGATTCCTACTGTCTCGGTGCATACGACGACATGTGGCTTGCCGCGCTCGCTACACTCCAAGCTGGAGTCAACGATGGAGCCAAGATACAAGCCGCCATGCTAACGGTAGCTCAGAACTACTTCGGCGTGCAAGGCTGGGTTGGAATGCAGGCCAGTGGAGACCTGATACCTTCATCATATCAGATCTGGAAAGTTGTCAGCTCGAACTGGGTCTTCGCTGGAACATGGACCCCCGCTCTTCCTACAGCCGCTCAAAACACCGACACCCTTAGCTGGACGAGCCCACCATAGACTACAAGAATAACCCCCCATTATTTCTTTTTTCATAGTAATGCGCATGGCCGCCGACATTCTGACAGTCGAAAACGTGACAAAGTCATTCGGCAATCTCCGAGCTCTAGACGGTGTCTCCCTCGGCGTGAGGGATAGGAAAGTTAGCATTCTAATTGGACCAAACGGCTCAGGCAAGACTACTCTCATCAACGTAGTCAGCGCGGTCTACAAGCCTGAATCTGGAAGAGTAATTTAATCGTGAGGACATTCCAGATTCCCGCGCTCTTCTGGAAACTCACAGTGCTCGAAAATCTGCTGGTAGCAGAAAAGAACAATCCGGGAGAGAGTCTCTTCAGATCTATCAGAATTAATGGATTCAGATCTCGGAGGGACTTGGCAGCGCCTTGGATTGACACTCGCGCTGGACGGCGCGTAATCCATGCACTATTTTCGCTCAAGAACCTAGTCCAGCATAGGAGAGTTATGCGAAAGTTGTTTCGAGAGAGAGCGCTGGTATCGTTCTTGAACTCGCTTCTCACACTGAGCCTTAGTCCGTGGAAGAGATTCTTCACTCTCGAATGGCGGGAAGCTGAAACGCACGCAACAGAAAAGGCATCAAGGATCCTCGGATTGCTGGGATTGTCAAGTATGTGGAATCAGCCAGCATATCTCTTAAGCGGGGGCCAGATGAAACTTGTGGAGATCGGAAGAGCGTTGATGTCCGGGGCGAAACTTCTCCTCCTAGATGAGCCTGTGTCCGGCGTGAATCCAACATTGGCTCACGAAATATTTTCTAGAATCCTAAAGCTCAGAGACGAGCTAGGCCTGACATTCTTCATCGTCGAGCACAGGCTCGATGTGGCGCTGAAATACGTCGATGACATGTTTGTTATGGCATTGGGAAGGCTTATCGCGTCAGGCCTACCTGATGAAGTAATGAACAACAAGAAGGTTATTGAAGCCTACTTGGGCGGCTAGCTTGCTCAAGGTGGACGATGTTTCAGCTGGCTACGGGAAACTCCAGATACTTAACGAGGTCTCCCTTGAAGCGACACCCAATCAAATTACAGTAATCGTTGGACCGAACGGCTCTGGCAAAAGCACCCTTCTCAAGACCATCGCCGGCTTGACGAACATTTACCGAGGCAAGGTCACTCTCAATGAGAAAATCATATCGAATCTACAATCGCACGAAATAGCGCGCCTTGGTATTGCATACCTTCCCCAAACCGAAAGCACATTCACCCAGCTGTCTGTAGGTGAGAACTTGAAGATGGCCGGATATACAATAAGACCCGAGGATTTCGAGGATCGAAAGAAGAAAGCGTTCGATCTATTTCCCAAGCTCTCTTCATACATGAAAACAAGGGTATCGCATCTCAGTGGTGGAGAGAGACAGATGGTCGCTATGAGTATGGCACTCTTGAGGAATCCAAACGTCATCATGTTCGACGAGCCCACTGCAAACATGGCACCGGTTATTGCCAAACAAGTGCTGGAGACAATATCCTACCTCATGGAACGACAAAGACGCTGCTTGAGCACAAGGAGCTTGGAAGACTCTACCTGGGTCTTACCAGCTTCTCAGACCGCTAACTCCCGTTTGGATGCGGAAACATGGTTAGACTCCTCCAAAATACATTCAGGCCTTGTCCTTCTTCTAGTCGTCTTCCAGATTTGCAAGTTGAAGTAGGCCCTCTTGGATCCGTCGGACTAATTTGAGCGACAAGCCCGAAGAGAAGCTTCGACGGCGAGAAGAGAGGTACGATCGAGAGCGTCGGGTACGTATCAAGGTTGGCGAAGACTTGGAGACTATGGAAGGAGTCTTCGACGGCAGAACTTTGATGACTGTCATGCATATGCTGAACACGGGAAGACTCAGCGAACTTCAAGGGGCAATGAAATCTGGAAAAGAGAGCCGGATTTATCACGGGATCGATCCGAAAGGCAACGAGCTGGCAGTAAAGATCTACCTAACCAGCTCGTCTATATTCAGGCAGGGGCGTCTCAAGTACATCCGCGGTGATCCCAGATTCAAGGATATACCGCACGACACGCGGTCGCTTATAGATCAGTGGGCTCTCAAAGAGTTCAAGAACCTGCAACTGGCAAAAGAGGCCGGACTTGCCGTTCCCACGCCAATCTACGTGGAGAAGAACGTGCTAGTGATGGAGTTCATAGGCAAGAACGGGGTGCCAGCACCCCATCTTCGCGAAGTGCCTCTCCAGGCTGCATCTTCATGGTACGACAAGATCGTGGAAATGCTGAAGGACCTTTACGATAAGGCCAAGCTGGTACATGGGGACCTTAGCGAGTACAATATCCTAGTTCCAGACGGGTATCCGATGCTGATTGACTTCGCCCAGGCTGTGACTATCGAGCACCCCGAGGCCCGGGAGTTTTTGAAGAGGGATATAGAAAACTTGAACAATTACTTCAAGGGCCTAAACGTGAGAACTAGATCTTTCGAACGGATGTTCAAGGTGGAAGAATGATCCATGAGACCCGAGTCAATGCAATGATTCCGCGCGAAAGAGTAGGAGTACTTATTGGTCCGAAGGGTTCAGTCAAATCGACCATTGAGCAGAAATTGTTTGTTGACCTCGAAATAGACAGCGATACGGGATCCGTGTACATCGGCGTGAAACCCGATTCACCGGATCCATCTAGTGCGCTTAGAGCCAAGGATCTCGTCCTGGCAATCGGGCGTGGGTTTTCTCCCTCACGCGCTTTCTCATTGTTCAATGACGACTATTCATTCGACATTGTTGACCTTCACGACTATTTTGGCAAGAACGAGGCTGAGATTCGAAGGGTGGATGGGCGAATCATTGGCCGTGAGGGTAGGGCGCGGCGGAATCTGGAAGAGTTGACGGGCACGCTAATCTCGGTCAGCGGACACACTGTCTCGGTCATCGGGACTTTCGAGTCTGTCTCGATTGCGAAGGATGCTTTGGAAAAGTTGATCGAGGGTCGACAGCATGGGACCGTTTATAAGTTCCTGAGAATCAGCACGGATTAGAGACGATGACCGTTGCTGAAGTCTTCCAGGAGATTAGCGCGGCTGACTTCTTCTACCGCAACCGGGACATCGCAGGGTTCACAAGCCCTTCACGGTCCATCTACTCCACGATAAGAGAACTCGTCGAGAACTCCCTAGATGCATGCGAGACGGGAGGAATCCCACCCGACATTTACGTCCGGCTCTCGCACGAATCAGGACCCCTAGACGGTCCAGGGACCTACGTTCTGAGGATAGAGGACAATGGGATAGGGGTCCCTGGCGATATCATACCCTCCGCCTTCGGCCAGGTTCTCTACGGTTCCAAGTACAAGCTCCGCCAGACACGCGGGACCTTCGGGCTCGGGGGAAAAATGGCGCTGCTGTATGGGCAGATAACTACCCACGGAGAGGCTCAGATCAGCTCCAGCACGAATCCTAAGCAGAGAATAACCGATATCGGTCTGATGACGGACATCCAGCACAACAAGCCGATTGTCCTGAAGAAGAAGACCAGAACCAATAGTTCTCACTGGAAGGGGACGGTCATCGAGTTCAAGACAGAGGCCGACTATTCCAGAGCAATGCCGAGGATACTAGAATACTTCAAGCAGACAGCCATCATCGTCCCTTACGCTAACCTCACCTTTGTCGATCCTCGCGGGCGATTGTACCACTTCACGAGAGGGACCACCGTGGTGCCGCCTGCGCCCACCGAGACTTTGCCACACCCTCATGGAGTTGATGTCGAGACCATTCAACGGATGCTGAGGCTCACGAATGCAAAGACTCTGCAGGAGTTCTTGCGCAAGAATTTCCAGAGAATCGGCGAGACTACGGCACGCAAGTTTCTCCTGTACGCGAAGCTCGGGTCCAAGAAGAGCCCCAGCAAACTGACATCGGCAGATATTGTGACGTTGGCCAGCGCGATGAAGAACTATGAAGATTTTGTCTCTCCTGATCCAACAAGCCTCTCTCCTCTGGGTGCGGAACTACTCGCCACCGGGATCAAGAAGGAGCTGGGAATAAGTGACGAGGATGTCCAGAATGGATCTGCATTCGTTGCAACTCTTCAGCGAAAGCCTGCTACATACTCGGGTTTCCCGTTCATCATCGAGGTCGGAATCGCTAGTGGGAAGCAGATTGAGACGCAGGGAAAAATACTGCTGTTCCGATTTGCGAACAAGATTCCCCTACTCTTCGACGAGGCTAGTGATGTTTCATGGAAGGTGGTCGACCAGATTGACTGGCGCGGTTACAGGGTTATTCCAGGCGAGACGCCTCTGGCCGTTTTCGTCCATGTTTGTAGCACGAAGATTCCGTACAAGACTGTTGGGAAGGAGTTCATCGCGGACCGTCCCGAGGTCGAGCACGAAATTCTCAACGCGATCAGGGAGGCTTCAAGGAACCTCAGAATCTATCTGTCGCGAAGGGAGCATCTTGCCCAGGAGAAGAAGCGGGTCGATGTTTTCGAGAAGTATCTTCCGAAAGTGGCCCAGTTCTCGACGAAGCTGTCGAAGGCTAAGAAGGAGCCCGACATCAAGCCACTGCTCAAGGGTCTGATAAAATATGGCGCCGAAGAAAACGAAGAAGGCAAGGAAGGGTCCGAGTAAAGGGGTCATCAAGGAGAGGAAGCAGCACGTCCTCTCCTCCCTAGAACACCTAGGAGGCCAAGTGTACGACCAGCTGGCTAAGAAAGAGTTTCCAACAGTCAGGATGCCCAGCAGGTCTATCGCGAACATAATCTACGATGACAAGACGCGTCAGTATATTCTTGGGAAGAGGAATGTGAAGCGGAGCGCGCGTAATGTCCGACATATCCGACCGTTTACGCAGCTTCTCTGGACCGCACTGTTCACTGATGAGCTGACTGCGCAGAACAAGACCAGTACGCTACGGGACGTCTTCTACTCTGCCCAGGCGTATGAGATGGACTTTCAGGATCAACAGGAGAGCGACAATCTCATCACCGATCTCGAGACTGTTACAGGGTTTTCGAGAGAAGACTTCAACGTGTTTCCTGAAGAGCGGAGTGCGATCTTCGGGGATTTGACGGTCGAGTATACGGTGCCGGGATATGAGGGCCGGACGCTCAATCTATCCTCTCACCCGGACGGGGTGATGATCGGCCCCGCTCTCACAACCTCAGAATTTGTCCGGCCCGACAAGAAGAAAGTGGACAAGGTCATAGCGATAGAGAAGGGCGGTCTGTTTACGAGGTTTATTGAAGAGCGGGTCCACCAGCGGTTCAAAGCAGTCCTAATCCACACGGCCGGCCAAGCTCCCAGGGCGACGCGCTTTCTGCTTAGGCGCCTAAACCAAGAACTGGATCTTCCAGTGTACATTTTCACTGACGGAGATCCATGGGGAATGCACATTGCCATGGTCATTATTTCCGGGTCGGCGAACGCGGCGCATCTGAGAGAGCTGAATACTCCGGACGCGATCTGGGGCGGAGTCTGGGCCACGGACATCGTGGACTACAAACTGCCGAGCGACCCGTTGACCGACTTGGATATTAAACGGCTGAACGAGCTGGAAAAGGACCCTAGATATGCTGGGGGTCTCTGGCAGAGAGAGATCGATACCTTCAGAAAGGTCCGGAAAAAGTCAGAGCAAGAAGCATTCAGCAGATACGGGCTGACCTACATTGTAGACGAGTACTTGCCGAAGAAGCTGAAGCTCAAATCGAACTAGCTACTCCCGGTTGGCTAGTCAGAACTTTGGAGTTTGAGTGTTACAATCGCCTTACCTTTCTGACTTAATAGGCCCCTTCTGAATATTGAATGAACCATTCCTAGATGGTCGACAATGGCGAAAGAGGTCCGAGTCTTCTTGAATCTGTTCGTTGAGTCAAAGGAACTCGAAGGGGTAACTCAGAGCCTGGTTAAGCTTCCAGAGGTGACAGACGTGTACGAAGTAACAGGTGAATACGACATAGTCTGTATGCTCAAGGTCGAGAATATTCTCGCATTTCGCACCGTCCTCAAGGACAAGGTTCTCAAGATCAACGGCGTCAAAAGCACGGTCTCATCAGTCGTCCTCTACGAGCACAAGCGCGAAGGAAAGACGATCTCAGAATAGTGTATGGTGGGATTACTTTCTCTTGGTTTGTTTCTTGAAGTCCATACAGCCCGACAGCGATCAGGTTCACGGTAAACAGAATCAAGCTTGGCTCCAGCAAAAGCAGGCTGTAGCCGACGAGCCAGAAGGCTTCCGCCTTTCCGAAAATGGTCGTTGCCTGCTCCGGCCGAAGAGTCAAAGTAAGAGCGGTCCCGTAATAGTATAGAGCTGAAATGACTAGGGAGAAGATTACTGAAACAATTATCGCGAGGGTAAACTGAAAGAGTACTGCGTTGATCTCGCCTGAGAAAGAGCGGGGATAGAGGAAGAAGAGCAGAAAGGTGAAGATCGCGACACTAGTTCCAGCTAGAGTGATGTTGCGGTTAACGTTAGAGTTCGCAATATCAAGGCTCATGCTCTTGCACTCCTGTAGATCGATTGTCTCGGATATAGAAATCGATAACATGCCTACTTAAGCTCCGGAAACTGGTGGAGTGCCATGAGAAAGCTATTGAGGAGAATCAAGAAGGCTGTGAAGGACTTTCTCAATTGGCTTGGCGACGAGCTTTCTGGCTTGACTTTTGGCCTTATTTCCTGAAATTCCATTTCGACTAAATTTCTGTCATGTCATTGACCCCTGTGTCATCATTCAAAAGAAAAGAAAACCTAAATAGCGTCACTGATGTGTACACTCATAGGATAGATTAGATTGGGTGAGGTTCTTCCAGGCTCACCTCAACCGCTCTAGACCTTTTCCCGATCAGCTTCTCGGACGGATATTCCAATGAGTATCAAGGATATTGGTATCACTGTAAAGAAGGCTGACGATCTCTCCGAATGGTACACCCAAGTCGTTACCAAGGCTCAGCTGGCTGACTATTCTAGCGCCAAAGGATTCATGGTGCTAATGCCCTACGGGTTCTCCATCTGGGAGAGCATCAAGGAACACTTCGACCGGAAGATCAAGGAGATTGGACATCGGAACGCCTACTTTCCCCTACTCATACCCGAACGGTTGCTGAAGAGAGAGGCGGAGCACTTCGAGGGATTCACACCTGAAGTCTTCTGGGTCACCCATTCCGGGAATAACGAGCTTGGCGAGCGGCTCGCCATCAGGCCGACCTCTAAGACGATAATCAACGAGTCGTACAGCAGGTGGGTGAAGAGCTGGCGGGACCTACCAGTCCTCATCAACGTCTGGAACTCGGTCTTACGCGCTGAGATCACTTCGACCAAGCCCTTCATACGAACAACGGAGTTCCTCTGGCAGGAAGGCCACACGGTCCATGGAACAGAGGAGGAGGCCGAGCACGAGGTCATGACAATTCTCGAGATTTACAGACGACTCGTCGAAGATCAAGTCGCCATACCTGCTCTCGTGGGTAAGAAGACGGAGAAGGAGAAGTTCAAGGGCGCGGTCTACACCACCACCCTCGAAGCAATGATGCCGGACGGGAAAGCGATCCAGATGGGAACCTCGCACCACCTGGGACAGAACTTCTCCAAACCCTTCGAAATCAAGTTCCTAGGCAAGGACGAGAAAGAACACTTTGCATGGACCACCTCCTGGGGAATCTCCTGGAGGCTGATAGGGGCTATGATCATGGCCCACGGAGACGACAAGGGACTAGTCCTCCCTCCCAGGATAGCGCCGATACAGGTCGTGTTCGTCCCGATTCACTACAAGGAGTCTGACAAAGAAACCATCCTACAGACTGCTCACCATATCAGCGACAGTCTAGGAAAGCATTCGATCCGAACATTCATCGATGACCGGGAACAGTACACTCCCGGATGGAAATACCACGAGTGGGAAATGAAAGGCGTACCGCTCAGAGTCGAGATAGGTCCCCGAGACATGCAGTCAAAACAGGTCACCATTGCGAGACGGGATACTGGAAAGAAGACAGCGGTACCTCAATCAGATGCCGTTACTCACATCGTGACTATCCTAGAAGAGATTCAACAATCGCTCCTGCAGAGAGCAAGAGACACTCAGGACAAGCTTACGACCACTGCCACCGACATGAAGGGACTCACTTACGCAATAGAAACCACAGGCGGATTCGTCAAGGCCTTCCTATCGGAGGACAGAGATTGTGAAGACAAAATCCAGCAAGAGACCGGAGCGACAGTTCGAATAGTGCCCTTCAAAGAGTCCGCGAAAGGAAAATGTGTGTTCTGCGGGGCCCCGAATTCGAGAGAAGTCTATTTCGCGAGATCATACTAACATCTTCGACGACTTGACGTGATTGTAGACCCAGCCTGCACGCCGGAACAACTCCGTTCTCGGTATCTGGAACTTGGAAAGCCCTCTCTTTCGAGAGGCTAACGAAGCGAAGCCTGAGCCGACAGATGAAGCCCACACAGGGTCCTTTGTCGAAAGGTAAGTAGTCAACCAAGACCCAGCAAATACGTCTCCAGCCCCGGTCGGATCCCGTATTTCACGGTCGGGAAAGGCCGGAACGAAGTGCATATCGCCCGATTGGGCACCCAACCATGAACCATGTCTCCCCATAGTGATTATCGCATAATCAGCTTTGAGAGAGAGAAATCGATCAAGGATGCTTTTCGGGTCTCGAGATCCTGTCTGCCTCCTGGCCTCGCCGATTGAGGCTTGAACCATGTTGCAATGCGAAAGTATCTCGTCAAGATTCCTATGGACATCACGAATTATCCCAGAACCGGTCGTTGTACGTATGAATCCCTGAATGTCCAATGACAAGAACTTGCAATGATTTCGAAGATCCTTGACGACAGAATCGGAAATTTCATTGAAGACCGGTCCAAGATGGACCCCTTCGACGACTGCCTGTCTCCGCGGTACTGCTACGGGATAGCCAGCAGCAAGTAACCGAAGTTTTCTTTGGCCATTGAGGTTGGTTATCTGGAACCGAGTAGACTGTCCCCGAATCCTGTTCAGTAGCTTAGTGTCGATATGTCGAGACTCCAAACGTCTTAGGATATCCTGGGGATAATCCTCACCTATATTGCCAAGGATTCTGACTTTTCCCCCAAAATACGCCGCGGCGCAAGAAGCGAAAAGTGCGCTTCCTCCGGGCTTTGCCCCGACTCCTCGGCGGTCTATCAGTTCATCGATGGTTGGGTTGCCAACCACCATCATCGTGATAGGCCTCAAAGTCTTGGTTCCCTTCCGCCCGGGAAGAGGTTAATTACTAAAGCCCACGCTAGGTCGTCGAAGAAAGCGATGCCAAAGAAGAGAAGATCCCGAGGACGTAGCAAAGGCGGCAAAGGGCGGAGCGAGTTAGTTCAGTGCTCAAACTGTGGGATGCTATCGCCCAGGGATAAAATGAAGCGTGTTACCTCGTGGGTTTCCCTCGTCGAACCGAGTCTGGCCAAGGAATTACGCGCGCGAGGTGCCTATATTGCCCGTCAGCGGGTGATGAAGAACCTCTGCGTCTCATGCGCTGTCCACTTCGGAGTCTCGAAAGTTCGTTCTGCGGCCGAAAGACGCATGTAGGAATCTACTGAGCTTTCGACAGGATTCTAGAAGCCCGATATACCCGTGTAACCACGGTAATCGAGGAAAGAACCGCTACCAGAAGAGCTCCTCCCGCCAAGATTGCGTGGGACACGGGCCAGAACAATGTGGCTACGATAAGGATTAGCAGTCTTTCGGGTCGTTCTGCGATTCCTATCCCCTTCAAGGTAATGCCCTCAACGCCTACGCGCGCTCTGACATAGCTTACCATTAGCGCTGCGGAAAGAGCCCA
>VBBG01000084.1 GCA_005882905.1 Candidatus Bathyarchaeota archaeon
TATTGCTTGGAGGAATGAGAGGCTCTACAGGCTCTACGCTCTTCTCTACGGTTTGGGAGCAGGATTTGTAGGAGATGAGGTGGGTTTGTTCCTGACCTTCGGCAACTACCAGTCGGAGCTTACGTTCCAGTTCTTCACCGCTGCCATTTCATTTGTCATAATAGCTACGCTCCTGTTGCGGTACAGGGTCCAGCTGGAGGTGGAGCTTCTCAAGCTGAGCCTTCCAGAGCGGATCTTCATGATCGGTGTATACTTGACCGGCTTCTCTGTTTTCTTC
>VBBG01000085.1 GCA_005882905.1 Candidatus Bathyarchaeota archaeon
CCAGTCCTCTGGCACCTAGTCGGGATCATACTTCACCTGCCGCGACCTGATAAAGCCGTTCATCGTGGTATTATCCTGACTGCTAGGATCTCGAGGGAGGCGCGATTGTCCTCCTAGTACGGGAACCCAGAGCTGTCGCTGCAATTCCGGGGAGAGAAATTTGGGAGATTCGAGAGTCTTAGACTGTTACTGTCGCTTCTACTAGCTTGGCCATTTCGAGGGCCTTGTCGCGTGGGACCTCCATCTGGTGGATATCTTTGGCGTGGAGCTGGACATGTCGGACGATCTCGTCGTCTGTCTGTGTTCGGACCATGAAGCCGCAATCGCAGTTTACTTGTTTCGCCATTTTCTTCCTCTGCAGATGCGCTTTATGTTCCTAATAAGATAGGAAGGTCCGCGACCCCGAGTAAGCTCCCGGTGCACTTATCAGACCCGAGTACGAACTACTCTAGTCGTTCCAAGGCGGACACCGGCGTATGGATATCCGAAAGCGGACTGACCCCTTGACCCTCCTCGGTGCAGTGGTCTCTCTATTCCTCGTAATATCCAACGACCCTTGGTGGAGTATCCGTGGAGCCAACGGCAACAACCTGTTGACTATGCAAGTCTCTCCCTTCTACTTCCACGCCAGCGCAACAGGACTCTCTACAACAGCTCCCTTCGTCGAGTTTCTGGGACCGTTTACTCGCATTCTATTGATCCTCGCGTTTGTCGCTCTTGGCATGTCCAGCCTAACCCCCTCTTCCTGGTGGCGCGAACTCGTAGTCTATTTCAGCCTCTCAGCTCTCATCGAAGTCTACTTCAGCTTCCTCCTCATCTACCACGCCGCCGAGACCACTCTCCTCGGAACGTACGGGATAGTCCCAACCTACTCTGGCACCAGCCAGATTCCCGCCTTGGTCGTTGGGCTTGACCTGAAAACGTACACACAGCCCCTCGTGACCGCCAGTTTCACCTTCCCGTTCTACTTCGGCTTCGTAGGCTTGGGATTGGTTGGATTGAGCCTAGTTTTCGAATCTCTCAGAGGAAGAAAAGCTCGCCTTGGTCAGAAGGGCGTGGGTGCGATATTCACACAGGACGAGAGTAGTCAATAGACGTCTGACTTGCAAGAGTCATTAGCGAGAAATTCGGCGAGAACCCTACTTGTCTTTGTCCCTATTGACCTGGTCTCTCACTGACTTGAAGAAGTCTTGATTCTCTATCTGTCCCGCTTCTGACCTTACCGCTTCGAGGTCAATCTTGAGTCTAGCATGGGTTACTTTGCGCCTCTTCAGAATGACGAGGATGGCCGCGAGCAGTCCCGCGATTAGAGCTGCGATGATGCCGAAATAGTAGAGTGGGAAGGAGGCACTTCCTCCTGGCGACGTTGTGTTGTTTTCGAGTGTGATTGCTCTCGTCGCGGAGCCATTATTGGAAGGGTTTGAAGCGTCTGATGCCTTGACCACGAGAGACCAGAGTCCTCCAGGGTCTGTCGCCCGAGGCGTATAGGTTCCTATCCAAATCATAAGGCCGGTGTCAAACACCACTGGCACTGTATTATTGACCGTAGGGGTTCCGCTGAACAGAAGATATACCACTACTGTCCCGGACTGGAAGGCTGTTCCATCCGGATATGTTATGGACGCGTTGAACTTGGCTTGCTGTCCAACAGCGAAGTTCGTGTTCGCCGTGACGATTACAGATAGAGTGGCGGGTGATAGTTGTGGTGAATTTGTGATTGTATTGCTGGGACTTATGTTTCCGTAGGCGTCGCTGTATGCGTGGGGTCCCAGGATGGCAATCCATGTCCCTGTCTGGTTGTCTGCTGCTGTCCTGTAACTCGCCATGAACGTCTGTGAGGAAGTGTCGTACGTCGCCGTCAGCGTGGAGTTGACCCGATCGGGTCTCTCAAGTGTGAGGAGAGCGACGCCGGTAGAGGCTATGGTTCCGTCCGGGTAGAAGGGTTGAAAGGAGAAGTTCATCGTCTCGGTCCTCTGATACGCCGATTTGGCCGATGTGATTGAGGCGATAGAGAACGTCGCCACTCTTACCGAGAAGGGTTGGACGTCCGCTGGACCCTTGAAAGTGGTCGTTCCGGTCAGGGTCAGTACGTAGTTGTCTATCGTCGCGTTCCTCGGGATCTTCCAGCTAGTGAGGACGAGCCCTGAAGGCGTCGCCAGGATTGTCTGGGAGAAGACAAGGGTCGAGGTAGTCTGTGTCCTTATCGTCACGCTTACACTCTCTGAGGCGTTATACCTACTTGCCTGTATGCCCACGGTCTGTGTCCTCTCGTAAGCCAGGTTGTCAGTGATGCTAAGGACGAACGAGCTCGTGGCTACTTTCGGCATTGCTACCGGTAGGATCTGGTCGACCCACGTGGCGTATTTACCGGCGAGCGAGTTGGAGCCTGAGAATGTTGTGCTCGGATAGCCAACCAATATGCTGAAGCTGTTCTGACTAGGCGAGGTCGTATAGTTCTGCAAAGGCGACTGGACCGTCCGGCCCGCGGGATCGGTTACCGAGAATCTGAACTCATAGGGAGTGCCACCGAAGGCATTGTTGACCGTTAGGACCAGTGAGACAGCCCTTCCTTCTTGTGTAAAGGCCGGGACTGGATTTAGAGAGTATGGAGTCTCCGCGTAGACTCTACAAATCGAGTTGATCGAGAGAGCAGGGACAATTCCAAGGATTAGTACAGCACAAAGGAGAATCCTGGCTTGTCGCATCTTACGTTTCCACGATTCGAATACTTGGACTAGGCGTTCTCGGCGAACGAGTAAAGTCCCTCGTAACTCCCAGACCGGTTCAGAAGTATCGAATGAGACTGAACAGCTAAGCAGATAACCGAGACGCCTGATCCTGTTGAGCTGGTTCGGACTTCCGGTGGCTGTTCGAGTGGTTGAAGATTCCGCATCCCGATAAGAAGTCCATCGACTTCTTCAAGTCCCTAGTCCCTGATGATCCGCGCGTTACAGTTCGGCCAATGTTCGGCAACCTCTCAGC
>VBBG01000105.1 GCA_005882905.1 Candidatus Bathyarchaeota archaeon
AAGGTCGGGGCTGACATGACATCCTAGGTATTGGAGATCATCGCCGGTGTTGACTATGACTGTAATCCTCTCTGGCGGGAATATGTTTGCGAGTCCCTCCAAGAATCGTGCGGCACCGACGCCCCCGGCGAGGCATGTGATGGAACGCAGCACGCAGCGACGCCCGCGAAAGCGTTTCGACCCGAGTAGAGTGCTAGTTAAAGACTAGCTTGGTTTCTTTGCAGTTTTCTTGGATTGGTCCAAGTATGCCGCCTTCAGATAGCCAGCCGCAGTCCTCAAGCTTGTGTAGGCCTCGGCTATGGATTTCGGGCGTAACTCGCGGGCCCTTCGCAAGGCGTCCATAGAATCCTTCACGAGTCCCGGTAACCCACGCCCCTTGGTGATCCTGACCTCCGGGTCTAGGTCTTCCAAACCGTATGCTAGACTAAAGAGAGCGCTACTGTACTCTGCCGCCTCGGCCGCTAGCCAAAGCGTCATCGTTGACTGTTCCAACCGTTTAGCTGTCGATTCTACTGCGATGTTGACCTTGGACCAAGCTTCTTCCAGTGCCTTGTCGACTTTTTCTTCGAGAAATTTCTTCTCCGCAGAAGAATTCTCGGCCACTGGTCTTCTGCTCTACTCTACCGTGACGCTCTTCGCCAAGTTTCGGGGATAGTCAGGGTCATGCCCCTTGATAACCGAGAGATAATAGGCCAGTAGCTGCATGGGAACGACATAGACCAGCGGAGTCACCAATGAAGGAAGAGATTCTCCGATTTCTACAACCCGATCCGATAGGTTACGAATCTCCTCGTCTCCCTCTTCAATAATTGATATGATCCGGGCTCCCCTCGCCTTCATCTCCATGATGTTGCCGATGATGCGTCTGTGTGTCTCGTCATTAGGGGCGACGAAGATGACAGGGAAGCCCTCCTCGATGAGGGCAATGAAGCCGTGCTTGCTCTCCCCCGCAGGATAGGCGATGGCGGGAACATAGCTCAGCTCGAGGAGCTTGAGGCGTCCCTCAAGAGCCGTGGGGACATTGACCCCGCGCCCCAGGAAACAGATGCTTGAGGCAGCATCGCACTCCTCCGCAATTCGCCGAATATCGTCAATTTTCGTGTTGAGGACGCTCTGGATGAGCGCTGGGACCCGATGCAATTCCGCCTCGAGCTCCGTGATTTCCTTGGCTGATACCTCTCCCTTCCTTCGGCCAACAGTGGCAGCGAGCCTGAGCAAGACTGCGATCTGGCTGGTAAATGCCTTGGTTGAGGCGACCCCGATCTCTGGGCCCGCGTTTTGGTCAATGTAGACGGTCGAGAGACGCATCAGGGTCGAGCCTAGAACGTTGAGGACGCTCAGAATCGTCGCGCCTTTGGCTTTTGCATCGCGCACCGCGTTCAGCGTGTCCATAGTCTCGCCGGACTGGCTTATGGCGAGAATCACGCTCTTCGGGCCAACTAGGTCGAGAGCCTCTTCGGAGAATTCACTTGCTACGACAACCCTTGCGTTAATTCCGGCGAGCTTAGCGAGGGCGATGCTACCAACGAGCCCGGCATGATATGAGGTCCCGCAAGCAACGATGAAGACCTTGTCCGCTTCGATAATCTTCTTGGCGAACTGGTCGTAGTAGAGCTGCTCGGTTCTCAGAGCGTCCCGCAGCGACTGGGCCTGCTCATGAATCTCTTTGAGCATGAAGTGTTTGAAGCCCTGTTTCTTGGCGGATTCCGGATCCCATGTGATCGTTATCGGGTCCCGCGTGACAGGAGCGGCATTTTTCAGCTTCAGAATCCTAGCTCCATTCGGGTTGAGAACGGCCATTTCTCCCTCGTCAAGAAGAACGGCCCTCCTTGTGAGTGGAAGGAAAGCTGCAAAGTCTGATCCGCAATAGTATTCGCCCTCCCCGATACCCAGCACTAGAGGGCTCTCTTGTCGGGCACATAGTATCGTCTTCGGCTGTTCGGTGCTAGTGAGGACTATCGCGTAGGCTCCTTCAAGCCGGTTTACTGTCTTCCTGAAGGCCTCCTCCAATGACAACCCCTGGGTAAGATAATCCTCGACGAGATGAGGGACAACCTCTGTATCAGTTCTTGACTGGAAATGATGCCCCTTAGCCTCCAGCTCTCGTTTGATCTCTAGATAATTCTGGATGATGCCGTTGTGGACGACCGCTATCCGGGACTTACAATCAACCAGCGGGTGCGAGTTCTCATACACGGGTCTTCCATGAGTCGCCCATCGGGTGTGTCCAACGCCAACGGGTCCGGGAAGATCGTCGAGGTCATACTTTGCATCGACCTCTTCCAGTCGACCGCTGTCCTTCTTGACTGTGAGCTTGTCTCTGTCGACGGTTACTTCTCCGACGGAGTCGTAGCCTCTATACTCTAGCCGCTTGAGTGCTGCGTGTATGAGCGGTGCAGCTTGTGATCCATCGTGGAGAACGCAACCGAAGATTCCGCACATCTAGGATGACCCTTCTTGTGTAATGGTCTAGTCCAAGCTGGGTGAGCATTAAGAGTTCTGCCGCCAGCCTACTTTGCTTACGGTAATTAGTTACGAAGGACAGCTACGGAGAGGGATTGTTTCTGGACCTTCATATTGTTTTGGACCTTGATTTGGGCTTGAATCAACTATTCGGTGGTTAGATGCCGCTCTGCAGCGAGACTCTGGCCATGTCAAAAACGACGCCGAAAGGCCTATTCTGGAATCGTAGCAGGAAGCCTTTCTCCGCCTCGATTTCTCGAAATACGCCCTCTCTTCTTCGTCTTCCGAACCACAAAGCTCGAATCTCGAGAAGGTCTCGGAGTCAGCATAAGAGGGTGAACATTTGCCCTTCTGCCCTCCACCGGGGGTCCTAGAGCGGTCTTAGGAACGCCTCGCCTCCGATTTCGTCTGCGTAAGAGAGGAATAGACATCAGACTCCCACCGAAACCGGCGAGCAGGGTAACTCGTAGCATAGAGAGGTTGGTCTGGACCAAGTTGAT
>VBBG01000106.1 GCA_005882905.1 Candidatus Bathyarchaeota archaeon
GGTTCCCCTTCTCCCGCTTCTCCACGACCATACAGACAAACCGTCCACGACCATTCGCCCCCGAACCCAACGCATCCGCGATCGTCCCAGCACTCCTAGTATCGATCCTCTGCCGAAACAGGCCGCTCATCTTCTCAAACCTGCTGCGGAAATACCGGAGAAAATCATCAAAGACGCCCGCCGTCCCCAATTTTCCCGATGGATCAAAGACCACTTCAAGCCGCGACTCATGCTCCTCGGCAAAACGACGCCCAGCACCAAGGCTCGTCTCAACCTCCGCCGCCTTGTTCGAGGCCAGCTCCAGCTTCTCTGCTGCCCTGAGAACCAGATCCGCGCTGATGAACAACGGCCTAGGCTCAACAGACCCAGCCACCCTCAACAGCTCATCCACGAGAGGCCTCAACGATTCTTCCCGGCCGAGTTCGACGAGAGTCTTGAACGCATCAGACTCTATCTGGAAGCCCGCTTCGAGTATGACCCCTATCGCGTCACGCAGATTCTCAGACAAGCAGACTCCCCGGCAGAGCCACCATTGTAGTATGATGACCGGTTTATTCTGTTATCCTCGCCAGTCCCTATCGAGTAATCGTCAGATCCGAAATGTCCACCGAGATCTCGCACATCCTGTTCAACGCGATAATCACAGCCACCAGATGGTTGACGAGTGGCCTCGATGAGCCAGCCACTTTTGCCTCGGCATCGGAAAGCTGCCGCTTGGCCTCCTTGAACCGTGGACCAACCGACGAGGCTAGTTTCAGATCTCTTGAAAGCACAGAGCCCACCGCGTCCTTGTACATCGCATTCACCGCCAGACCGATCTTCTCCAGCAACGTCTGCTCCTCCCTGGGAATCGGGACATCGGCCTGAGTATTCTCCGCGATGGTTACGGCGTAATCGGCAAAATTCTCGATGTAGCTTGCGAGCAGACGAAAGTCGAGACAGTCGACAGAGGACACTTTGATCTTCTCCAAAAGATACGTGTCAGCAATAGCCGCTCTGACCAGTCTGACGAGAAGGAAGTACCACCGGTCGACCTCTTCATCCCTCTCAACAACGCCCTTCGACAGCTCCCCATTCGACGAGACGAAAGACTGGACAGCGTCGAGCTGCATAGGCATCGACAGCATCTCCAACCGGCGCAGAATACGCTCAGGATTCAACAAGGAAGGCTCAACCAGGCACTGAAGAACAATCCTCCTAGAATCCTCCTCCAGCACCTCAAGCCCGACCAACCGCTTGGTAGTCTTCCTAACCTCCTCTCGGACGTCCGGCGGCAGGCTGTCCTTCGACTGGACCCTGATGATGTCATAGCCAAGCAAGTATCTCTCGATAATCTCCCGTCTCACAAAGGGAGAAGCGTCCAAGACCACCTCAAGAGGAGCCCTATCCTCGTCAATCTTCGGCGAGAGCAAGAGCCGCCCATCCTGACGCTCCTCGTAGGAGACCACGGACCCAGCTCCAAGCCCGACCCTCTTCGCCCAGGCCTTGGGGATTGTTACTAGATACGTCCCGTCCGGGGTCCGCTGTAGTTTACGCAGTTCCAACTGAGACGATCACATCTCAATATATAGCAATGGAGAATTTTAGGGTTTGGCCGAATCTACTATGAAGAGCTATGCAACTCTAGAGTCTTCTTCCCATCTCCACCGTTCAGCTGCTGGTACCCGAGCCTCACAACCTCTTGAGTATTCTGACCCTTCAGAGCGCTAAGGGCGACCTGAGGCGTCTTCGGGAAGACTCTCGACACAAGCATCTCGCCCTCATGCAGTTGATCTTGACTACATCGATCGATCTTGTTAACACAGATGATTAGAGGAACGTTTGGCGCGATTCGTTTCAAGGTCTCGTTCGAAGCAGTGATCTTCCGGTAGACTATCTCCTCGTCCTCGCTAATGTCGATGAAGAGAAGAATCAGGTCAGAGTCCGATATCTCTCCGAGGGTCGTGTTGAAGGCTTTGATGATAATAGGATGCATGTCCTCGATGAATCCAATACTGTCGATGAGAATGAAGCTGAAGGCATCAGCACCATTCTGATAGTCAACCCTCCGGGCAAAAGTTGACAGGGTTGTGAAAGGACCCAGCCCGGTAGCCTTATGCTCAGCCACCATCCGGTTGAAGAACGTCGTCTTCCCGCTCTGCGTGTAGCCTGCCAGCGCAACGATAGGAAAACCTAGCTCTCTCCGCCTCTCTCTCAACGCCTTCTTCTTCTCATACACATCCTCCAACTCATCTTCTAGTCGCGAGATTTGCCGGCGAGCCCCTCGTTCGTAGTCGCTGTAGGGATATTCGCCGGGACCGCTCCAGCCGACCTGTTCGCCGAGGATACCTTTCAACCGGAGAAACTCCTTGCCCCACGAGAATGTGTATCTGAGCTTTGCCAGCTGGATCTGAAGCTTCGCCTCTTTAGTCATGGCTCGTTGGTCGAACACCTCGAGAATCAGCATATTGCGATCGACGACTTTGATGTCCGTTCCGCCGAGGACCTTCTGTATCTTGAAGACCTGTGATCCCGGCAGTCTGTTCGCGAACAAGACTGCCTCTATCTTCTTCTCTGAGGTCAGCTGCTTGACCTCGTCCAGCTTTCCCGGGCCGATGCAGTAGGTGTGGTGCAGACTCTTCCGGTGCTGAATTACCCTGTCAACCACTTCGTAGCCAATGCTCTTTGCCATCGTCTCAACCTCATCGGCCCTAGACGGCACGAGAGGCACTACGCACTCGACGACGATGGACCTCATTTCAGAAATTCAACTTGGTCCTAGAAGCCGGTTCCGATTATATCAAGACCCTGTGTCCAAAGCAGCACTACTGGACCCTAATCTCGACCCCAACGGTCCTCTTGATCAGATCC
>VBBG01000049.1 GCA_005882905.1 Candidatus Bathyarchaeota archaeon
CCAAACCGTACGGCTGTCCACATGGAAAATGCACCTACTGCCCAGGCGGACCCGATGAAGGGGTCCCCAGGGCCTACACTGGTAGAGAGCCAGCAGTCATGAGGGCTCTCGAGTCCGGATATGACCCCTATCTACAGGTGGAGAGTAGGCTCTCTCAACTCCGAGGAATGGGCCATCCTGTCGATAAGGTCGAACTGATTCTGGTAGGAGGCACGTTCCCATTCATGCCTCGCTCCTATCAGGAGGATTTCGTGAAGAGGTGTCTGGACGCTCTCAACGGCGAGGACTCCGGGTCGCTGGACGAGGCGAAGGTGCGCTCGGAGAATGCTCCGATCAAGAATGTAGGAATCACAATCGAGACCCGTCCCGACTGGTCCCGCAGAGGCCATGTCGATCATATGCTCTCAATGGGAGTCACCAGGGTCGAGATCGGGGTCCAGACACTCTACGACGATGTTTACGAGAGAATCCACCGAGACCACAGGGTCGCGGATGTGGTCGAGGCAACGCGAACACTGAAGGATTCAGCTCTCAAGGCGGGATACCATATGATGCTCGGACTGCCCGGCTGTGATCCAGAGCGTGACTTGGACGCGTTTCGAAGGATTTTCGAGAGCCCGGATTTCAGACCGGACATGCTGAAAATCTACCCGTGCCTTGTAACGCCTGGAACGCAGCTGTACGAGGAATGGAAGAAGGGCGAATACAAACCATACTCGACGGAGCAGGCCGCACGTCTGATCGTGGAGATAAAGCGACTAATTCCTCCCTGGGTCAGGATCATGAGAATTCAGCGCGAGATTCCCGCCGACGGCATCTCGGATGGGGTAATGAATGGAAATCTCCGCCAGCTCGTCCAGGACGAACTCGCCCGCCGAGGTATCGCATGTCGCTGCATAAGGTGCCGCGAAGTCGGGCAGCATGCCATGAGAAACACTCCGAGCCCACTTACCGAGAATATCAGACTTCAACGAATAGTCTACGAGGCGTCCGGAGGCACAGAGATCTTTCTCTCCTTTGAGGATCCCAAACTCGATATTCTTGTTGGGTATGTCCGTCTGAGAATTCCGGGCGAAGAGGCTCACCGAACAGAAATCAAGGACCAGAACGCTGCAATAATCCGAGAGCTACACGTCTTCGGCCAGACGGTGCCAGTCGGCGCAACGGACGAGTCAGCCTACCAACACAGAGGCTACGGTTCCAGACTGATCGCGGAAGCAGAGAGGACCGCCGCCGAAGACTACCAGAGGACCAAGATGGTCGTGATAAGCGCGCTCGGAACCAAGAACTACTACTCTCGATTTGATTACAGACACGACGGGCCCTACATGTCGAAACGCCTCAACTAGAGAATATCCTTAACCCTCCTCTGAGTCGTTCCCGCTTCATGTCGGTCTCGGAGCTCGAAGGATACCACGGAGAAATCCTGCGCAGGTTGAAGAGTGCCAACGCCAAAGTCGGAGACATAGTCAAGATCACCACACGGACTGGAGAGGTCTTCGAAGGAGCGCTATTCCCCCGATCTGAATATGCCGATCCCAACCATATCGTTCTCAAGCTGAAAAACGGCTACAACGTCGGGATCCACTTCCAGCGGACGGAGAAGATTGAAGTTGTCGGAGGAGGCCAGAAACCCCACTTTTCCAGACCATCTCCCCCACCGAAGCAACCCGGTCTTCCCAGAGTAGCAATCATCAGCACAGGAGGAACGATCGCGAGCAGAGTGGACTATCGAACAGGCGCCGTCCAGCCAGCTCTCACAGCAGCAGACCTGGCAAGCGTCGTCCCCGAACTTGCCAACATAGCAGAAGTCGAGGCCGACATACTGTTCAGCGAATTGAGCGAGAACGTCACACCATCGCAATGGAAGACTCTCGCAGAGGATATCTCCAGAAGAATAACAGAAGGAGTAAGCGGAGTCGTTGTAAGCCAGGGAACTGACACAATGCACTACACCGCAGCAGCCTTGAGCTTCGCGCTTCAACATCTCCCCGTCCCAGTCCTCCTGGTCGGAGCCCAGAGGTCTTCGGATCGCCCGAGCTCCGATGCTGCATCCAACCTGACCGGAGCCGTTGCCATGGCGGCCAACGCGGATCTCGGCGTGGTTGGAGTCACAAAACTCGAATCCTCTCGCCCGTTACGATCTGCACACTCGACAGATCGAATATTTCGAGAGCCCTCCAAGACGAAGGTCAGATCACAATTTCAGCCTCAAACCGGCCTTCGACCATCACGCGTATCTCTTGAAATTCTACCCGGGCTTCGATCCTCAACTCATAGATGCAGCAGTCAAAGCCGGCGCCCGCGGTCTAGTACTGGAAGGGACTGGCCTTGGCCACGTGTCGAAATACTGCTATGACTCCATCCGGAACGCTGTGAAAAACGATGTTCCAATTTTCATGACATCCCAGACAATATGGGGAAGAGTCGACATGAACGTCTACGTCACGGGACGAGACCTGCTCAACCTCGGCGTTGTCCCCCTCGAAGATATGATCCCAGAGACAGCGCTTGTGAAACTCATGTGGGTCCTTGGCCAGACCAGATCCATAGACAAGGTCCACGGACTCATGCTCCAGCCGATAGCTGGAGAAATTACCGAGAGGACGGCAATAACGGAGGCGGCCTAAGCGTCCCAGAACTACTCGACGGTGGGTCTCAGAGTCGGACTCGAAGTACACAGGCAGCTGGACACTCGCCACAAGCTCTTCTGTGAGTGTCCAACAATCCTCTCGACAAAGCCGCCGACGCTCACACTCGAACGGAGGCTCCGACCAACACAGAGCGAGCTAGGCCAGGTGGATCCCGCGGCTCTCTTCGAGTTCAACAAAGGACGAGCGATCAATTACGAAGCAGACCCAGAAACAGCATGCTTAGTCGAGCTAGACGAAGAGCCTCCGCACCAACTCGACCCTGAAGCAGTTGACATCGCGCTCACCATCAGCCTCCTCCTGCACGCTCGTCCGATGGACGAGGTGCATGTGATGCGCAAGGTCGTCATCGACGGATCCAACACGACCGGATTCCAGCGCACAGCGATAATCTCGCTCAATGGCAAACTCGACGTGGACAGAAAGGAAATCCCGATTCAGCAGATATCACTAGAAGAGGATGCTGGACGGAAGACTGGGGAGAACAAGAACACGGTCATCTTTCGCCTTGACCGGCTTGGCGTCCCCCTCATCGAGATTGCTACCGGTCCGGTAATCAAAGACGCTCAGGAAGCAGGCAGAGTGGCCCTGGCGATAGGACAGGTGCTGCGGGCCACAAAGAAGGTGAAGCGAGGTCTCGGTAGCATAAGGCAGGACCTCAATGTGTCTATAGAGGAGGGCGCTCTCATCGAGATCAAAGGGGTCCAAGAACTCGACCTGGTCTCTAAAGCGGTGGAGCTTGAAGTTCAGCGTCAAACCAGTCTTCTACAGATCCGAGACGAGTTGAGGAGCAGAAAAGTCAAGCCGGCCGACCTCAAAGAGGACTTCCATGAACTTACACCGCTCGTATCTCGATCAGAATCCAAGATAGTCCAGTCAGCCCTGAAGCTAGGAGGAACTGTTCAGGGAGTCAAGCTACCAGGCTTCGGCGGCTTGTTGAAGAGAGAGCTGATGCCTGGAATCAGACTGGGGACGGAGATAGCGAAGCGGGCCGCTTACTGGGGGCGGGTTGCAGGAGTCTTCCACTCCGATGAGCTGCCAGGCTATGGAATAGGTCAGGCTGAAGTAGGCGCTGTCGCCAAGAAGCTTGAATGCGGGCCCAGCGACGCCTTCGTTATAATTGCGGACTATAAGGAAAACGTGTTAGACGGACTGAAGGCTGTTGTCGAAAGAGCTAGAGAAGCAATAGCCGGAGTGCCAGAGGAGACGCGGACTGCCAACCCGGACGGTACCACATACTACATGAGACCGAGACCAGGCGCGGCCAGGATGTACCCGGAGACTGATGTGCCGCCGGTCCAGATCAGCTCCGATAGAATCAGGCAAATCGGAGACAACCTGCCACGAATGCCCGAGGACATCGCCAGAGAGATAGGGTCGAAATACGAGATCAGTCCAAAGCTCGCAGCTCAACTCGTCAACTCCGAATACCTAGACACCTTCGGAGAAATAGCCGCCATCGGGAAGGACATTGCGCCAAGCTTCGTCGCGACCGTACTCACGGAATCGATGAGAAGCCTGGCTAGAGATCAGGTCCCTGTCGAAAATCTTGACGATACACATCTCAAGGAGGTTTTCCGGCTAGTGGCTGAAGGCAAGACTGCCAAAGAATCCGTCTTAGAGATCCTCAAATGGTTGGCCACGCATCCCACGGCAAACGCGGCGTCCGCCGTTGACCAGTTGAATCTCGGGATGATAGGTAGAGCGGAGTTGAAAGGGGTAATATCGAAGGTCTTAGAATCACATCGGTCGTTAGTTCAGGCGAATGGAGCCAAGGCGCTCGGGAAGATGATGAACTTGGTCATGGCGGAAGTCCGAGGCAGAGCGGACCCAAAGCTCGTCACCGAGCTGCTGCGGACCGAACTTGAACCAGACAGAGGTTGACGTCTTCGCCTCGTGACGGTCCGGACAAGACCTTGAGCCTCGAGATGGATGATCTCGACCGCAGAATCCTCCAGGCGTACCTGATGGACGGTAGACTGTCCTACAGGCAGCTAGGCCACAAACTCGGAGTTTCTACGACCACGATCCAATCTCGAACGATCAAGCTGGAAAAGGCCGGAATCATACGGGGCTACTCGGCAATCTACGACCATGAAAAGATAGGATTCCAGCTGACCGCTATAACAGAGGTCTCGGTCGCCAAGGGAAAGCTGCTGGAGCTCGAGCGGGAGGTAGCAAAGATGCCGCAGGTCTTGGCTGTCTACGATGTCACGGGTCTCACCGATGCTATTGTGATCGCCAAGTTCAGGAGCCGCGAGGACTTGAGCAGGTTCACAAAGGCACTATTGGCGATGCCTTTCGTGGAACGGACGAATACCCACATTGTTCTAACGACGGTCAAAGAAGACTTCAGGTTACTGTGAGCTAGAATTTCCGGGTTGCTTGTTTCAGCTCGGCGACATGTTTCTTCAACACCTGTTCCGTTTCGCCGGGATCGCCCAGGTGGTCTTGGACCTTCTGCGCCAGAGCGCTTCCGACTATGGCTCCGTCTGCGCCAGCTCTAATCAGGGTCCTAACGTGGTCTGGGGTGGAGACGCCGAATCCTGCTGAAACCGGGGTTCTATTCTTGTTGATGGAGATTACTCGCTTGAGGGATTCCAATGCCTGTGGGCTCAACGTCTTTCGTGGACCTGTCACACCGTAGAGAGATACTAGATAGAGAAATCCGGTGGTCTCTGCGAGGATCTGTCTCAACCTTGTCTCTGGAGTGTTTAGTGCCGCAAGAAGAATACTGTCGATGCTGTATTTCGAGGCTAGCCCGTGGAATTGGGGATCAGCGTTGGCCGGGACGTCTGGAACCACCACTCCGCTCACGCCGGACTTGCTAGCCATTTGGAAGAAGCGTTCAGCTCCCATCGCGAGAATGGGGTTGCAGTATGTTAGAAGAATAATGGGTAGGTCGTGTTGGTCAGAAAACTCTCCTGTTAGTGACAGGATTTTCTTTGGAGTAATGCCTGCGCCCAAGGCTCTCTGGCTTGAGGCTTGAATCACCGGCCCATCGGCGATCGGATCAGAGAATGGGATGCCAATCTCGACGATATCTGCTCCTCCTTCGACCAGTGCTGAGGCGTTGGCGGAAAATTCTTCGGGAGTTGGGTCCCCTCCGGTCAAGTATGCGACCAGCGCACCCTCTCCTCGGGATCGGAGTTCCTCGAACTTGGAGGCTATAGGATGCTCATTGTATGAAGTGTCTTGCAGCTATTTCCACATCCTTGTCGCCACGTCCTGAGAGGTTTACAAGGATAGAATCCTTGGTCGGATACTTCTTCGCAAGTCTGAACGCGTAGCTCAGCGCGTGTGCAGGCTCCAATGCGGGCATTATCCCCTCTTGATTCGATAGTCTCTTGAACGCGTCCAACGCATCATCGTCCGATACTGCACTGTACTTTACCCTCCCAGTGTTCTTGAGATAGGCGTGTTCTGGTCCGACGGCCGGGTAGTCCAGGCCTGCTGAGATACTCCTAGTGTTTTGGACCTGGCCGTTGGTATCTTGTAGGAGATATGTGAGCATGCCGTGAAGGACACCCTCGCTACCTGCTACCAGTGCTGCCGCATGCTGGCCTGGTCGGATGTCTTGCCCTCCTGCTTCGACTCCGTACAGTTCCACTTCGAGATCATGGAGGAAGTGGTGGAAGATTCCGATGGAGTTACTTCCGCCCCCAACACAGGCGATTATCGCGCTGGGGAGTTTGTCTTCTCGTGCGAGGATCTGCTGTCGGGCTTCCCTCCCGATGATGCTCTGAAAGTCGCGGACCATGGTCGGGTACGGGTGGGGTCCCACGGCGGAGCCGAGCAGGTAGTAGGTGTTCTCTACGTTGGTTACCCAGTCCCTGAGGGACTCGTTGATTGCGTCTTTGAGGGTTCTTGAGCCCGAGTCTACCGGGTGGACTTCGGCACCCAGCATTTTCATCCGGTAAACGTTGAGCTTCTGCCTTTCCATATCTTCGCGGCCCATGTATATCTCGGATTGTAGACCGAGAGCGGCGCATGCCATGGCCGTCGCAACGCCGTGCTGCCCAGCCCCTGTTTCCGCGATGATTCTCTTCTTTCCCATTCGTCTGGCGAGGAGGACTTGTCCCAGCGTGTTGTTGATCTTGTGTGCTCCGCCGTGAAGGAGGTCTTCTCTCTTCAGATAGATCTTTGCGCCTCCGAGATTCCTTGTGAGGTTCCGAGCGAGATAGAGTGGCGTGGGACGTCCTGCGTAGGATTCCAGCAGATTCCTGAGTTCTTTCTTGAAGGATGGATCTCGTGAGTATTCGTCATACGCTTCTTCCAGATCCTGCAACGGCTTCATCAGGGTCTCTGGCACGTATTGGCCGCCGTACTTGCCGAACCTGCCGCGGGGTTGTATAGGGGCTTTCTTGATCTTCATGAGTTTACGAGTTCCCTGACTTTCTGCTCGACGTTTGAGGACTTCATTATGCAGGTTCCAACGAGAAAAGCTTGGGCGCCTGCTGTCTTCAGCCGTTTTATGTCGGCTTCGGTTTCTATTCCGCTTTCGGAAACTACGGGAGCGCTAACGGGTTTGGTTTCTGCAAGAATTCTTTCTGTGGTGTCAAGGTCGACTTGGAAGCTGGAGAGGTTGCGGTTGTTTATTCCGTAGAGGTCTGGCTGAATGGTTCGCACCTTTTCGAACTCAGAGGGCGTGTTGGCTTCGACTAGTACTTCGAGGCCTAAGCCTCTGGCTTCCTGCATCATAGTGGTAATATCAACATCCGTTAGACCTGCGCTGAAAAGTTCCGATATCAGGACGACCGTATCTGCTCCAAGTCTTGCGGCTGCTCTCAACTGTCGTGGGGATACGATGATGTCCTTCATTATCAAAGGCGCAATCACACCCCGCGCCACTTCCGACAGAATGTTGAGGCCGCCCTCGAAACTTACGGGGTCGGTGATTATGGATAGCCCGCAGGCTCCGCCCGCTAGCATTTCTTTCGCGATTCTTACCGCTGGTTCATAGTCACGTATTTTTCCGGATGATGGAGAGGCATATTTTATCTCGGCGATAATGGGGGTCTTCCCGCTTGCTCTTACTGCCCGGATCAGGCTTTTGCGTCTTCGGCTTATCGCACTAACTGTGTCATAATATCCGGCGCCGACCCTTTCCCGGGCAAGTTCTGACAGTTCGGCTAAGCGGTCTGGCAATCGTTATGCCAGACTATCTATGCGCTGAGTACTTCCGCCCGAGAATTCAACCATGTCTTGTAGCGTCCCCAATGCCGCGCCTTCGCTGATGATGTTGCTTGCGATCTCTATTCCATCAGAAAAGTCATGAGCTTTCTCGGATAGGATAAAGGCGGCAGCGGCGTTTGCCATCACCGTCTGGACGCGAGGATCGTCCCTACTCATCTTTCCGGACAGAATACGGCTAGTGAGGCGTGCGTTCTCTTCTGGGCAAGAGCCGCCCAGCTCCCGAGGCTGCGTCCTCTTGAAACCTAGATCTTCGGGTTCAATCTCATCTAGAACAAAGCTACTGTTAGTTGCGTGGAGAATCTCAGTCTTGCCTGTCAGAGATATTTCGTCAACGCCGTCTAGGCCGTGAACTGTCATTACAGATCTGGCTCCAAGATTGAGAGCGGCTCTAGCCATGGGTTCGAGTAGATCTAGGTCGCACACTCCCAATAGCTGGGCATTGGCGCCTGCGGGGTTGGTCAAGGGGCCGAGGATATTGAAGACCGTTCGTACTCCGATCTCCCTCCTCACCGGACCTACGTTCTTCATCGCCGGATGAAAATTTGGGGCATACAGGAACCCGATTCCCACCTCATCGATGGACCGTTCCACATTCTCCGGGTCCATGTCGAGGTTCAGTCCCAATTGTTCGAGCAGGTCCGCGCTGCCACATTTACTTGTGAAGGAGCGATTGCCGTGTTTGGCCACGGGTATCCCGGCTGCGGCGACAACGAACGCGCTCGTGGTGCTCACATTGAACGTCTTGATCTTGTCGCCTCCCGTCCCGCACGTATCCACTAATAGGCCGCCTACTCTGGGGTGAATTCTCCTGCTGAACTCTCTCATCACACGTGCAAAGGCTGTCACCTCTTCCACCGTTTCTCCCTTCTTCCTCAAGACAACGAGGAACGATCCGATCTGAGCGGGACTTGCCTCCCCTGTCATGATCTCTGTCATGCAACGCGTTGCCTGCTCTTTTGTCAGATTCTCATTCTCAAGGAGGATGGAAATACACTCCTTGATCACGATAGAAATCCCTCCCCTGAATAGGTGCATTCAGCTAGGTGGCGCAGTTCCGGAGATGAATGAGTAAAATTGTGGGTCGGTTGCTGACGGGAGATCTGAGCTTGTTGGAAAGAGCTGAGGGAGACTTGTTCAGTAGCGGGATCCAGTCTCTTCAATGGGTGGAGTGGTTGTCCAAAGTCTATACCCCATGGGCGCCGCCTTGAGAGTTGTTCATACGTGCGCTATTTATCGCTTGCGTGACCACTTCTGTACATATGAGAGTCGGAATTCGATCCTATTTCCAGAGGGAGCTTTGGCTTAGGATTCTTCCGAAAACATCCACACTGCTCGGTTCCTCTTTCCTCGCAAACCCGTCTCGGCTAAGTCGCTGCCATTGATGGCGCAGTACCTTCGGCCAGAATGGCGAGAGCTTGAGATGCACTGGCGCCGTGGTGAACAATGTCGACAAGCGCCCTTGTCATCCGGGTCGGGTCATGGTGTTGGAAGACGTTTCGGCCGATCGAGACCCCTGCAGCACCAGCCTTGATAGAGTCAGAAATCATCTGCAGCGCGTCATTGTCGCTGGAAGCCTTTGGCCCCCCTGCAATCACTACCGGAACCTTCACGGTCCCAACGACATTACGAAAGCTCTCGATATCGCCGGTGTAATTGGTTTGTACGATGTCCGCGCCAATCTCAAAGCCAAGCCTAGCTGCATGGCTCACCACCTTATAATCGCCTTCGCTCTGGATTCCAGGGCCTCGAGGATACATCATTGCCAAAGCTGGTAAGCCGAAGTCGTCGCATTCCTCAATGATTCGGGAAAACCTGTCGAGCATGTCCTGCTCGCGCTGAGAACCTACGTTGATATGCACGGAGACGGCGTCTGCGCCCAGGCGTAGCGCTTCCTTGACCGTAGAGACCTGCGTCTTCCAGTGAGGATCAGCGGACAGTCGGGTTGCTCCTGAAAGATGAAGAATAAGGCCGAGTCGATTCATATCTACAGTCTTAGCGATTCCCGCGTGAACGAGGATGGCGTCAGCCTCGCCTTGCGAGACGTCGCCTACTATCCTCGCCATATCTTCTAGCCCATGTGTGGGTCCCGCTGAAACGCTGTGATCCATTGGTATGATGACTGTCTTATGGTCGTCGCGGAAGATCCGCCTCAGCCGTCGCGTTTTTCCAGTTTCCATTATTCCATCACTGAATGTATTTTTGAGCCAGGAGGAGTTCCGCGTTGAGTATTGAGCAGCCTGCCCCGCCTCTGACACGTTGTGCCCCAGAGCGATGTATTTGACGCCTTTCATGGGAGAGTCCTTTCTGACCATCCCACCCTGACGGTCATTCCTCCTCCCTCATGAACGTCCAGCCTGGTCTACGGCCGCTCTTGCTCACACTGCGACTCGGCTATCGAAAACACCTGAATATGTCGGTATCGTTTCCTCGCCATTTGGTTACTGCTTTATACCCAAGGACCGCACGAACAGCAGCTGATCGCTATGCCTGACAGGACAGAAACATCGCCGGCATCTCTGGCTGAAGTATTGGAGAAGATTTCAGAGAGGGATCGCGCCTTCAACTTTGACGTCAGTCTGGAACTCACAACCCCCTCTCTACGTGTGGGGACCTTGAGAGTTCACGGCAAAGTCGAAGCCGTGGCTCCCAGGAAGAAATAGTCTCCTTGGTCAAGACGGTCGCACGATAGGAAGGGTTGCGAGCAAAACCTCAGCCTGAGCCAGCCTTCCCGTTTTTTCATAGGCCCTTCGCTAGAATGTTTTTGTATTCGATAGAGCCATGTTGGGTCGGCGTGGCTCTCGACTGGAGTGATGGGAGTCGCAGTATAAGCACACTTCGACAGCATCGCGCTATGTAGCAGTGGTAGCTGTCCTCACAGCCATCTACGCCGCATACGGATACGTCTCCGGTATTGCACTGCAGCCATTAACAAAGTCTCTCGACCTTTTCTTCTTGCTCCCAGTCTTCTTCGCAATACTTGTCTCCCTCACAGGCAAGAAGTGGAGTTCAACTCTTCTCGGAACAATAGTCGGGCTCCTCTTTCTCTATCCAACAGCAGGAGTCCCGCTCTCCCCACACATTACAATCTCGCTGATCGTGAATGGGCTTGTTTTTGACATGTATCTTAGAGAATCCAAGACCAGTCTGTATGATTTATCGAGAAGGCAGCTCGTTATGGCAGGGGCGTTGGGCAATCTGGGGATGGCCGTTGCTGGGCTACTCGTATTCCAGATTTTCGGGCTGGCGCAACCTGCTTACCTCTGGGCTCTCGCCCTGATAGGGAATCCATTGGTAGGTGCTGGTGGAGGGTTCTTCGGAGCGATCGTTGTTGAAAGAGTGAAGGGGCTACAAACGAGAAGAGTTCTTGAAGCTACAGCGTCTATGAAGGTTAGAGCTTAACCCGAAAACCATCCCGGCTTTTTCTTATGATCCGAGAGACCGGAGAGCTATACGCCGGGGTTACACTTCTCCCAAATGGAGAGAGTAACTGTAATTTGTCTCGTTCAAGACTGAATGTGACATGTCGGCAACGGAGACCGTGGAGGATTCCGTTTCTGTAGGATCCGGACACAAGTCGCTGTTGCTTTTCGGAATGGTTCTGCTGATTCTAGCAGCTGTGATTGCAGTAGAGTATCGTATTAGCCAATCCTTCCAGAACATTGTGATCAACTTGGTCCAGACCGACCTCTCTATGCT
>VBBG01000001.1 GCA_005882905.1 Candidatus Bathyarchaeota archaeon
CGATCGGAGGCTGGTGGAACGTGGCTTCCGGAATGTACGATACATGCCTCTGCGTCGCGGAAGAGAAGATGTCACCTTTGCACCCACATCCCCAGTACGCTTTCTGGAGTATCTTTGACCAGATCCTAGAGCGCCCGCTCGGGACGACACTACTCTGGATCTTCTCGCTGGAGATGCGACGGTACATGCACAAGTACGGAATCAAGGAGGAGGAGATCGCAGAAGTGGCAGTGAAGAACAAAGGAAACGCGATCGACCATCCTTCAGCCCAGCTTGGAGCCAGGATAACAGTGAGCGACGTAATGAATTCTGAGCCTATCTGCTCACCCGTAAAGCGACTGGATGTGAGTCCACCCAGCGACGGCGCAGCAGCGGTTGTCTTGGTTTCCGAGAAGGTCGCGAAGAAGCTTACCGACGAACCCGTCTGGCTAGACGGCGTAGGCTGGACCCTTGACACGATGCATTGGACCAACAGGGACCTAGCGTATCCGGAGTATGTTGAGAAGGCGGCCAAGATGGCCTACAAGATGGCAGGAATCAAGAACCCTCGGAAAGAGATTGATGTTGCGGAACCCTATGATCCCTTTGACTACAAAGAACTGCACCATCTAGAAGGATTACAGCTCGCCGGCAAGGGCGAAGCTCCCAAGATGACCGTTGACGGAGTAACACAGCGGGACGGAGACCTCCCGGTCTGTCCCTCCGGCGGACTACTGGGCGTCGGGAATCCGATCGCGGCTGCCGGGATGATGAAGATCTGCGAACTGTTCTGGCAGTTAAGAGGAGAAGCCGGAAAACGACAGGTCAAGAAGGACGCGCGCACCGGTGTAGCCCAAGCATGGGGAGACCTAATGCAAGTCGGGACGGTCGCAGTGATGAGGTCCTAGAAGGAGAACAAGAAATGTCCCAGAAAATAACGAGCTATCCGGGCCACGAGATCACGTCAGATGAGCTGAAGGAAGGAAAATACCTCGATGTCTACTACAAGTTCGTCCCCCGATACAGCTGGGCTGCTGGAGTCGCCATCAGCAGATTCCTGGACGAGCTAAAAAACGGCAGAATCGTTGCTCGAAAGTGCAACCGATGCGAGAGAATACTTGTCCCTCCAAGAATGTACTGCGAGCAGTGCTACAGACCAACAGACGAGTGGGTCCAGATCAAAGACACTGGGACAGTCAACACCTTCTCCATCTCTCACGTAGGTACTGACGCGAGACGCCTCAAGACCCCAATTCTGGTCGCAGTCATCGACATAGACGGCGCCAGCCCCGGCATGGGAATACTCCACAACCTGGGAGAAGTAGAACCGTCGAAGATATGGATCGGAATGAAGGTCCAAGCAGTCTGGAAACAGCCCAGCGATAGACAGGGAGCAATCACAGACATCCGATACTTCAAACCCGTGGAAGGATAGAGATGCCGATCCTAGAGAAGATTTCCCAACTCTCCCAGGCGCGCCACTGGACCGACAGCATCCCACTAGAATTCCACTATACAGCCGGCGTGGCCGGAGAAGAGTTTCGCCGAGAACTGAAAAAGAATGGACGGTTCTTGGCCTCGAAGTGTGCGAAGTGCAAGAGCAGCTATGTTCCCGCTCGAATGTTCTGCCCAACATGCTTCATCGAAATGAAGGAGACCAGAACGATCGAAGAGGCGGGATATGTCTACAGCTACACGACCGTTAACAGGAATAGAACCGGAGATCCTAGCGAACCAGTGACTATCGCGCTCATAAGGTTTGAAGGAGTGAAGGGAGGGATCGTTCACAAACTAAACATCAATGAATCCGGCCGAGTGACTTTCGGAATGAAAGTTGTTCCCATGCTGAAGGACATGGCAGAGCGGACTGGCGCTCTAACTGATATTCTAGCGTTCAAGGCTGCATAGCCTTAGTCCCTCTGGAGGGGTAGGTTCTTCACAATCAGGCAGATTCGAGAGCAAGATTCGGAGTCAAACTACTTATCCCGTCCTGAAATCTTTCTCGCATGGTCCTAGAAGGGCAGAGCAAGACCGACCTACAAAGCCTGTCCATTGAAACCACAACATTTCGAGTCGACGGTCGGAACTGGACTGTCTATTCTGAACTTGTACTGACAATGTTCCTCTGGGGACTAGCTTGGCCTGTCGGGAGGCTTCTGGCGACAGACCTTCCTCCCGTGTCTATTGCCGCACTCAGATACGCAATAGTTGTTCCGGTATTGTTCGGAATCCTCAAGATCAAAGGACAACCGATCAGGCTTGAAAGGAAATGGATCGCGAATCTCGTCATTATGGGACTATTCTCCACGACCCTCTACCAGATCTTCTTCCTTTACGGTGTCAGATATGCAGCTGCTAGCGATGACTCACTCGTCATTGGTATAGGACCCGTACTCATAGCGATCATGGCATCGTTCGTTCTCAACGAACGCATGACAAAGACCAAAGGTCTGGGCTTCATCTCAGGACTGGCCGGCATAGGCGTTATCTCTCTCCTCTCTCCGAACACTGCTGTTCTGAACAGACTACTCGGGATAAGTCTCGTCTTCGGAGGAGCAGTAGCCTATGCCATCTACACCGTTACTTTGAGAAGGTTTGTGGGAGCAAACAGAGCAGACAATACGAGTCCTGCACCCTCATCACTAGCGATCCTCGCATGGATCTCTCTGTTTGGCTGGGTCTTTCTAATTCCCTTATCGCTGTCAGAGGCGCCTTGGACCTACAGTTGGAGTCCAGTCTCGTGGCTTGGAGTAGTCTACCTCGCCCTCCTCTCAACCGTGGTAGGGTACTTCTTCTATGTAGAAGGTGTCTCTAAGATTGGAGCTGGGAGAGCTGCTATCTTCGGCAACTTGGTCCCAGTGTTCGGCGTGATAACTTCTGT
>VBBG01000002.1:0-1898 GCA_005882905.1 Candidatus Bathyarchaeota archaeon
CACCCCGAAAGACCCGCGAAAAGCTGGGGCCTGTGAATTCGTCGCCGGCACACGGCTTTATCTGAGAAGTTTCGCACTCCGCTCCTCCAAGCGGGGGTTGCCAAGCCAGGTCAAAGGCGCAGGGCTCAGGACCCTGTCCCGTAGGGGTTCGTGGGTTCAAATCCCACCCCCCGCACCAAAAATGCTGGCAATTACGAAATTATTCACAGCTACACGCTGGTTAGCAACAAGTATGCGTTGAACGCCATTATCAGCGCGACAGTCACCACGGCGAAAATAATTGTTCTCCTTCTGTTGACGAAATCCCCCATGAACTTCTTCTTTGATGTGAAGTAGACAAGCGGGATCATCGGGAGGGGAATCATGAGGCTCAGGATCACCTGACTATAAACCAGCAAGATAAGCGGATCAAGCCCGACGAGTATCGCTATCGTGGTCGGGAACACGTTCACACCCCTCGTCACTATTCTTCTTGCCCAAATGTTCCAGTGCTTCCCAATCAGTCCCTCCATTATTACCTGCCCTGCGATTGTTCCAAGTGTCGATGACGTGAGACCTGACGCAAGTAGAGTCAGAACAAAGACGATTCCCACGATGGGTGCGAATATTCCGCTAAGCTGTCGTACCGCATATTCAATCGTGAGATTAGAGTTCGGGTACAGCGGCGTAGCCACAAGTAGTATTCCTGCGTTTACAACTCCAGCAATGCTCAAGAATACAACAGTCTCCCACAGATGGATCTTCCTGGTTTTTTGTCTCACTTCGAGCGAGGCACTGGAAGAATCGTATCTATTGTTGGGATCGGGTATCTTCTTGCCCATGAGGTCCATCTTGTTCTTTGAAAGCCAAGAGTGGACGAAAAGGGCGTGGGGCATGACAGTCGCCCCGATTATCCCGACGACAAGCAGAAGAGCGTCGGTGCTCAAAGAACCTGGCACAACAGAATGGAACGCAATCTGGCCCAAGTCAGGTTTGATAACTATCAGCTGGTAGAGTATGCCGAGAACCAGAACGCTCGTGAAAAGCATGAAAAATTGCTCTATTATGTGAAATCGTCTTGTCATCATCGTCATCAACAGAAGGACATCGAATGCGCCGAAGATTGCAGCGTACAGAAGAGGTACACCAAAGAGTATGTTGAGAGCCACGACAGTGCCCAAGTATTCCGCAAGGTCGGTCGCCGCCGCCGCCGCCTCAGCAGCGAGCCAGTAGGGAACCACAAACTCCTTCCGTACCAGCGACTTCCTTACCATTTCGGGTAGAGAGTGCCCGGAAGCGATTCCAAGTTTCCCAGAAAGATACTGTAGTAGCATCGCCATCGCCGAAGCAAGCCAGACAGCCCAGACGAGCCCGAACTTGAAGCCTGCACCTGCGGCCAGGTCGGTACCATAATTGCCCGGATCCATGTAGGCCAAGGAAACCATGAGAGAGGGCCCAAGGTAGAGAAGGAAATCGCGACGAGAAGCTCGAGTGCTAGTTTTCTGCCCCGTCGGCCCAGTTATGATCTGTTCTTGCGCTTTCCAGGGGGCCCGCATAGCCCGCGTAGGACGACACCTGATATTTAAATTTAGGTCACTCTAACATGATTTGCCCGGTCTAATTTTGCTAATATACTCGAATTGCTTTAGGCGGGCCTAATTTGCCAAGCTTTTTACCAAAGATGCGGCTCCAGACCGAACCCGAATTGGGCAGATGATTCATCTGAAAAAGGAGACCTCTCGCCTGGAAGACTACCTCGAAGCAATCTACCGGCTGAGCCATGATAAGGGATACGCGAGCACGGTCGACCTTTCCGATATGCTGAACGTCAAACCTCCGACCGTGTCCGGCATGGTAGGGAACCTTGCCAACAAGGGATACTTGGTCCATGAGCCTTACCGAGGAATGAAGCTTACCGA
>VBBG01000002.1:1916-5063 GCA_005882905.1 Candidatus Bathyarchaeota archaeon
TCAGGATACGGAAGGAATTGAGCACTACATTCAGCCAATCACTGTTCACAAGATCGCAAGGCTCGTCGAGTTTCTTCGGAAAAATCCGAGGCATCTGAAAGCCATACGGGATTACATAGAAAGATGAGGCATGTACCTGGCAGGCAAGGCAAAATGGGGCGTTGTGACTTTGGCGTCGACCCCAAGTAAGACTGAGCTGGTGCCAGAAGACTATGTACCACTGTAAGATGATTGGGTCCATGCATGGCCCTGATCTGAGGAACAATCTTCCAGGCCGTTCCTGGGAAATGGGTTTCATCGACTAGAAATGTGCATGTTGCAGTTACCGACCCTCTGTCCGACGATTCATTGTTCTGACGTCTCATCCTTCTGCGGCCTGAGCAGATGACTGCTCTCCGCCATTTTGGGCTCGACCAGTCTCTGGAGGAACGGACCGACCAGGGCGGTGATGAGGACTGAGAGGCCTATGAGTGAGAAGATGTCTCGACTTATGAGCCCGATGGCCAATGCGAATTGCCCTATTACGAACGAGAACTCTCCTCGAGGAACCAGCCAAGTCCCGAAAGACCATGGCCTGATCCCTGGATTATGTTGACTGCGGGAAAGAACATTTCCGACGGCGAATCCGCCAACAAGCTTCCCTCCTACCACCAGCGCTAGAGCCAGTATGATCGCGATCCCGAGGTCAAGCGCCAAGAATGGATCGATCAGGCTCCCCATTGAAACGAAGAAGAGGACCAGGAACAGGTCTTTGATCGTTGAAAGCTTCTCAGTCAAGAATCTTGACTGCTTTCCTCTGATTGAGAGCCCGATCACGAATGCCCCGATGCCTGGAGAATACCCTAGCACTGCAGCTAGTACTGCGAAGAGAACGCCGAGGGCAAGGGCGAACAGAAATGGAATCTCTTCTAGATCTACTTCATACGAGCTGAGATAGTCGATCGCTATACGGGCCAGGTATCTGGCTACTAGATAACCCAGGACGAGAAGACCGACCCCGCCGAGTCCGATCTCGAGTATCCGCGTAAACTGTTGGGACGCGGATGCGGCTCCGGGGGAGGTGATTGTGGACAGAACTATCAAGAATCCAACTGCGACGAAATCTTCGGCGATCATCAGCCCAACGAGGAATTTTGACTCTTGGGCCTGAAACATCCGCCTCTCGAGAATGATCTTGCCTACAATGGCGGTGCTGCTTATGCTCACCGCCATTGCGAAGATAACGGACCAGATCAGCGTCAGACCAAGGAAGTACGACGCCGCGAGGGCAAAAGCAGAGGTGATGCCTATCTCAACGAAAGTCAAAGGCACCACCTGCTTGGCTATCTTCCGCAACTCGACGGGGTCGAGCTCGAGGCCGAGGAGGAAGAGAAGGAGGACGATCCCGACGGAAGCGATTTCTCCTATGACAGTCTGATCTACGACCCAGCCGAGGGCGAATGGTCCTACCGTCATCCCCGCCAAGATTTGAGCGGAGACGATCGGCAGCTTGAACCTGGCAAAGATCAGACTGAAAATCAAGGCTGAGACAGCTAGGATACCAAGATCGAGGAGGAATGCTGTCTCGGCTGCCACACTCTGCCGTGAATCAGGAAGAATCTAAAAGGATTAGAAGCTAGAGTGCACAATGGGGAATCGCGCGGTAAAAGTAAGACTTTTTCCGACATCTGCGTTGGACAAGTCCCTTTTCGCCCTCGATTAGCGTGTGGAAGTCTGTTGGGAACGGAGATTGTATACTATTTTTACTCTGTATGACTAGAAATCGGTCGCGTAGTTGAGCTGCTCGGTGAAAAAAGGTTCTGACCGGCAGAAAAGTTAGAACACCACTGTACAAAACTTGGAACAAAAACAGGTTTTTAGAGCGGAAAAGGTTGGCAGAATTTCGCAGGAAAAAAATTCGGACGGGAATCAGTAATGTCGTGGACGCCTCCGTCCGCGAGTCGCGGTAGTAATCGCGGCCGGCGCCGCTGCTAGACCCGCAGGGCATCTTCAAGGGCCACAGGACCCTCTGGGATTCCAACACTTCTCTCCCGTCAAAGATCCGACTCCCGACTTGAGTATGTGCGAGATGAAAAAATTTGACAAAATTCATGCAAACAGTGGAAGAAACAGTCTACGAAGAACTGAAGAGACTGGCCCAAGAGCGAGGCATAACACTCCAAGAGCTACTCAGAGCAATCATAATACCAGAATGGGTCAAGCTCCACGGTCCTGATAGGCGAAGCGGGATCAAGAGATTCAGACGCTCCACACAGCGCGATCTAACAGTCTCTGGATGACTCGTGGTCCAAGGAGCGATTCCGAGAATCTTCTAATAGATTCAGATTAGGACCCTGCTGGTCTAGAAGAATCTGCTTTGAGAGAGGTTAGCCTTAGACCATTGACCAAAGAGGATAGTCCGATGGTGACGAACTTCATACGAGACCAGTGGGGGTCCAACCGAGTTGTGAGCAAGGGGACAATGCTCTACCCCGCGGAGCTAGAAGGGTTCGCTGCCGTACGGGATGAGAAGATAGTTGGGCTGGCCACGTACAGAATAGAGGGGGAGGAATGCGAAGTTGTCACCATCAATAGTCTCACTGAAGGAACCGGCATAGGATCGTTACTGCTCGACGCCGTGAAAGACGAGGCCGTCAAGACCCGCTGCAGACGGCTCTGGCTCATAACCACAAACGATAATCTCAGTGCTCTCCGATTCTATCAGAAGTGGGGGCTCCGGATCACCGCCATCTATCCGAACGCGCTAGAAAGGTCCCGGATGCTAAAGCCTGAGATTCCATTGCTGGGAAAGGAGGGAATCCCCATCCGAGACGAGATTGAGCTCGAAATGATCCTATGACGAAGCTGACAGTCTCTACTGGTTGTCCCACTCGGAGCCGCGAAGACTCTTTTCCTCTGCTCAGCCCCTCTCCAATCCAAGAGGGCAGGTTTTACTTCCCATCTAGAGCATTGTCAAGTTCGAACGCGGCCATGATCAGTCCCATGTGGCTGAAGGCCTGTGGAAAATTCCCCATGAACTCCAGGGTATCAGGGTTAATCTCCTCAGAGTACAGTCCCACATGGTTTGCGTAGCCCAAGAGATCCTTGAAAATACTCAACGCTTTTCTTGTCCGGCCCATCCTTGCGAGACAGGCGACGAGCCAGAAG
>VBBG01000143.1:0-5140 GCA_005882905.1 Candidatus Bathyarchaeota archaeon
CTTATGACACCGTATCACACGAGACTCTGTCACGACCATGTCTACTGGTACATCAAACTGATCTCGCGGAACCCGACTGATCAGCTGCAGGTTGAAAGCCAAGCCGGCAGACCGCACGTGCTGGGGCAACTTCTTGATCGCCCGGTCGAAGTATCCTCTCCCCCAGCCGAGCCGATACCCCTCCCGGTCCCAGACGATGCCCGGCACAAAGATAACATCCACCTCGTCCAGGCTGACTGGACGGACAAACTCCGGCTTGGGCTCGAGAATCCCGAAGGTCCCAGGGGCTAGCTCCTTGCCTAGGTCCTTAATCTCCGAGAAGAATAGCTCGACATCGCCCTTCTTGACAACAGGGACGAGGACGCGTTTCCCCTGGCCCAGAGCGGTCCGGATCAAGACTCTGGTATCCACCTCCGTGTCCTTGTTTACGTAACATGCGATTCCTCTGGCGCGGACGTACTCGTGAAGGTGCAACACCTGATCGGTGATGTCTTGGCTCTTCTGCTCGACTTCGCCGATTGACTGTCGATCTCTGAGACGTAGAATGTATCGTCTCACATTCTCCTTCTCTACGGCAGTTTGCGCCTCACCCAATGATGGCGCACCAGTCTCTTGAAGGCCGCACGATCGACGAGGAATCGTCTCCCATTCTATAACGCCCGCTGCAGCTGAAGATACTCGCTCTCAATCTTCCCGCCCGACCCCATGTACAGTAATGCTCCGGGCGCTAGACACTCCAGATACGAGAACGTGTACACAGTGATCTTATGCTGACCCAGCTTCTTCGCCCAGCTTAACGCTTGGCTCATCATGGTCCGCCCGTATCCTCTGCCTCGATATTCCGGAACGACAAAAGTTCCCCGAAACCGGGCCTCTCCAGTCCTATAGTAGTCGGGGATGAGTCCAGTCAGTCCGACGACACTTTTTCCCACGGATCCGGAAAGCCATCGTTCGCCTTTCTTCAGTCCCTCCTTGAATTTTTGGGCAACAGCTTCTTCGCCTCCCTGTTCCTCCGTCCGCCAGTCCCAGTACGGACGGACAGATTCGACATAGACTTCGGAGATTTCTGGAGCCGTCTTCTCGGTGACCTCCCTAATCTCGACCTGCTTGTTTTCCTTCTCAGACGTCCCTGCTAGATCCCACGTTATCCTGAAGTCTCTTCGGACGGGTCTGAACCCGAAGCTCTTGTAGACATCCACGTACGGCTGCATCGAAGGTGTGGTTGCTCTGAGGAACTCAGGATTCTTTGTCTCGACATACTGGAGTGCTCTGCTGAGCAGTTTCTCAACGGCGTAGACTCGAGACAGGGCGCGCTTGGCTGAGAGGTATCTTACGACCAGCCAGTTCTTCCGAGGGAGGCTTGTGACGGCCACGCAGCCGACAATCGACCCCTTGTCTTCAGCGACAAAACAACCCGTAGGGTCAAAAGAGTCAGACGTCAGAGCAATCGCCGTTCCGGTAGCTTCGATAAAGCCAGAGGTCCAATCATGCAAGTTCTTCGGCAATGCTCCAAGTTCGTCCGGCTTCACATTTCTCACGATTGACTGCGGCAATGCTATTCTTCCCTCCTATCCCCCTCTCGTCTGGATTAGCGCTGCCTGGACCGTGTTCTCGAGAAGACATGCAACTGTCATCGGGCCGACTCCTCCAGGTACGGGAGTTATGAATCCGGCAAGCCTGCTAACCTTGTCAAAGTCCACGTCGCCTCGCAACTTTCCCCCGACTCGGGTCAACCCCACATCCGCCACAGTGGCCCCAGGCTTGATATGCTCGGGAGAGATCTGAAACTCTTCCCTTCCAACAGCACTGACCAGAATATCCGCTGTCCGCGTAGTCTCGGCGAGGTTTGCGGTCTTCGAATGGCAAACCGTCACGGTCGCATCTCGGTTTAGAAACAGATTCGCCAATGGTCTCCCAACTAGGGTTGTACGATTGATGATGACTGCATGCCGCCCAGCCACGGGGACCCCGTAATGCGTCAACAGCTTGACTATGCCCTTGGGTGTACACGGGACGAGTATTTCCTTGCCAGCCGCCAGTCTTCCCGCGTTGATCGGATGTAGGCCGTCAACGTCTTTGTAGGGGATAATTCTCTCGATTATCGAATCCTCGTCAAATCCTTGAGGCAGAGGAAGCTGGACGAGTATTCCGTGCACTTTCGGGTTTGTGTTCAGCTGGCCCAGAATTGCTTCGAGCTTGTCTTGAGCCGTGCTGGCGGAGAGATGGTGGTGTTCGGACTCTATCCCGATCTCCTCCGCAGCTCTGTGTTTGGCTTTGAGATAGCTCGTGCTTGCAGGATCATCTCCTACCTGTACGGTGGCGAGGAACGGCCGGGTCCCATGTCTCCCTAGTTGCTCTGCCTGTTCTGCGACTTGTTTCTTGACTTCCGCAGCGACCAGTTTTCCATCAAGGATTCTGCCGGTCAAGTTGCGAGGGTGACTCTCCTTCCTTCCACCTTCAGCCTTCCTTCGGTGAAGAGGCGTATTGCTTCGGGGTAGATTCTGTGTTCTTGACGCAGGATTCTCTCCGATAGCGTGTCCACCGTGTCGTCGTCTCTGACTGGGACGTGGGCTTGGAGGATTATGGGTCCCGAGTCAACGTCTTTGGCTGCAAAATGGACCGTTGCCCCGGAAACTTTCACTCCATGTTCGAGGGCTCGCTTCTGCGGCCCCAGGCCGGGAAATGATGGTAGGAGCGCAGGGTGGACGTTCATGATCCTATTCTTGTATTTCTCTACGAACTCTGACCCTAGGATTCGGAAGTAGCCTGCGAGCGCGACGAGTCCATCTCTCGAGTTCACCCCCTGAGCCTCGAGGGTCGCCATCGTCTTCGCGTCATACTCGGGGTCCGTCTTCGGGAGGCCTTTGTCGTCGAGTACGGCTGTCGGGACCCTGTGTTTCTTGGCGATTTCTAGTGCTCCCACGCCTGGCTTGTTACTCACTACGACCCTCACTTCGCCTTTTGTGATGTATCTTCTATCAACAGCGTCTAGGATGGCCTCGAGGTTCGAGCCTCTCCCCGAGACAAGGACCCCTATCGGCACCAAGACTATCTCCATGCCCTACGCTCTCTCTTTCTAAGATGTGCGATATGCGGCCGGCGCGAGTCCCAGGTCGAGTCGAAAGCGATTATCCGGACTGAGGCGAATCCGAGAAACTTTCTCGCATCTCCTCTTAGAACCGCACGGTCATCGCTAGTTTCCGTCCCGTGATATGTCTTGATTGCTGACCGGATGACTGGTCGCCACTTCGATGGGAGTCTCTTCAAGGCCCATCTCGCTGCTCCAACCTTCGAGATGACGGTCCTTCCATTCTCGAAACTGTAGACGAGCCTGCAGAGGTTTAGGACGGCCCACCACGAATCACTCTCGATGATCTTTCTCGCATACAGCAGTTGTCGGTAAAGGGCGCTCCTGATCGACTTCCAGTCGGCTCTCGGAAAAATGCGGCTCCCGCTGGGACCTTGAAGCCGTATGTATGATGGATTCTCCCATGGGCGCCATACACGAGTCCTCTGGGAGTCTCAGATTTTCGCGCCTTGGCGAGTGGGATATAGAATCCGTCAAGCCTTTTTCCAAACTCAAATCTTGCTGCTAGCGTTCGATGCAGATGATCCAGTCTTCTGATCTCCTCTCCGGTGAGAGGTCTTCGAATCACAACATGGAAGTCTATGTCTCCATGATGAGGTTCATACCCGGGAAATGCTATGGACCCGTGCAAGTATGCACCCACCAGGTTCTTCGCAAGGACTGTGAACAATTCGTCGCGAAACTCTTCCACGAGTTCCTGAATGCTCCGAGGTAGTTTGGCGATTCTATTCGCGAAGGGACCCACCCATTCGTTGGTCGACCGCGGACGTGAGCAACCATTTCCTGATTGTTTCGGCGATCGCTTTCATCTCTTCGGCTGGTATCGTCTTGACGTTACGACCGTTGACAAATTCTCCATGTCCATCCTGGGGGAATCGTGGGATGAGGTGGATGTGGGCGTGGGCGACGCCCATTCCCGCAACGTCGGCGGCGATCCATTCTGTTTTCATAGTCTTCTGCAGAGCCTTCGCGACTCTGGTAACAGTCTCAAAGTATCTTCCGGCCTCGGGGACATCCCAGACCCAGCGATAGTGCAGCTTCGGGACGACCAGCGTATGTCCAGGATTCATCGGTCGAATATCGAGAAAAGCGATGTAATCCCCGTCGTCGAAAACCGAGTAGGAGGGGAGCTCTTCTCTGATGATCTTGCAGAAGACGCAGTCCTCCACCATCCTTCACGTCTGAATCTGTTCTAGCTTTCTTCGGCGTAACTGGCCGCTACCGATATCGCGGCGGTATTGCATTCCCGGAAACTGGACCGAGCTTCCGATTGCAGAGTACGCAGCTTTACGGGCCGACTCCACATCAGGTCCCGTCGCAACAATATCGAGGACTCGACCCCCAGCGGTCACCAGTTCTCCAGTAGAGGCTATCGCCGTGCCCGCATGGAACAGTACTACACTGTTTTGAGACAGTTTTCGGATCGTGATCCTGTCTCCTGTAGATGGGTTTGTGGGGTATCCCTTGGACGCAAGCACAACAACCACGGATGCGGAAGAAGCGCATTCTGGCAGAGGCGGTCTTTTGGAATCCTCCGCGATCTCGCGCATGTGTGTCAGGAGTCCTCCTTTGACCAGTGGCGCGATGCCCTGTGCTTCGGGGTCTCCAAAGCGCGCATTGAACTCTAGCAAGCGTGGATCCTCGGTTCCATGCTTGACTATGATGTTGAGATAGAGTACTCCTTGAAAGGGAACGTTCTCCTTCGCCATGGCGTCAGCTGAGGGATCTAGAATCTTTCGTCTCACCTTGTCAACAATAGCTTCGGTGACCATCGGGACTGGCGCATAGACTCCCATCCCGCCAGTGTTGGGTCCGACGTCCCCGTCGTAGATCGGTTTGTAGTCCTGGAAGACGGGTGCCAACCATTGGGCTCGGCCTCCGGAGACTGTTGCTGTGAAGCTTGCTTCCCATCCGTCGATGAACTCTTCTATGACGATTCTTCGAGGTTCTCGTTCAAGTTCTCTGTGAATCGCGGCTTCAGCGTCTCGTCTCTCACTGGTCACGGTGGTTCCCTTGCCAGAGGCAAGCCCATCAGCCTTCACCACCCAAGGA